>URAA01000010.1 GCA_900545785.1 uncultured Dialister sp.
CAGACGTGTGCTCTTCCGATCTCAATCCCACAATCGATCCCTGGTCGACTTCGATATTGACATCGTTGACGACTACACGGTCTCCATATTTTTTAAATAATCCGCGGGTTTCTATTTTCATTTGGATTCCTTGGTTTCTATAGGACTTTGAACCGGTTTATCCGCATAAGCCGGTCTTCCTGCAATGGCGGTCTCATCGGTTACTTCTTCCGGTGCTTGGGCCCCGGAATTTTCATCTTTTCCCCTTCCGCCGTTATCGGTATTCGTAATAACAATAGTACTTCTTCCCGTTGTTTCTACAATTCTTTCCGCATCCCTCATGACTAATTCGGGGCCGTCAAAAGTATTTCCGTTTTGAACAACATGAGCATGGCCCGTCATGGTCAGCTTGCCGTCCGTCCCGTTTTGTCCCGTCCTCGTGTACACGGCGGTATCACTGTATCCGGTCATGTCATGCAGCTGACTCGACAGTTGTACTCCGCCGGACGCCACAATCTTTACCTGCTTCATATTTCCTTCAATCAAAGGGGCTTCTATCATTCCGTCGGGAGATTCCAAGTATCCGCTTCCGGAAATTTGACCGAAGCCGGTATCGGGATTATACATAACATCGTCGCCTTTGATTATTCTTTGATTGGCGGCATCATTTATATAAACGGAACCGAGACCGCGAATTGTACTGTCTTCATATAAATACATTTTGCCGGCAGTCATCGTGGTCTGATCTTTTTCATATCTGATGTTTCCTTCAAGCCATGCACTGCGATTTTCAAAATGATATTCACCGTTTTGCCCCGTAATGGTAGCTCCCTGATTGGCATGGATCACTACATTTCCGCTTGCAGAGGCCACTTTCGTCTTGCCGTCATAGGTCAGTATATCCGCCGTAATATCATCTGCCGATGCGGATGATATGCATACCGCTGAAAGAATGGCAGCCATTGCCAAAGCATATATATTTTTCAATTAATTGTCCTCCTTATCAGCCAGTCTTGCATTCCCTTTTGCAACAATT
Source organism: uncultured Dialister sp. (assembly GCA_900545785.1). Taxonomy (GTDB): domain Bacteria; phylum Bacillota; class Negativicutes; order Veillonellales; family Dialisteraceae; genus Dialister. The sequence continues at coordinate 1,016 of URAA01000010.1, forward strand.
TTTTCAAGTACTCTGTCGGCCGTAAATGAATCTGCCGTAAGAATACGCCCGTCTTTTTCTGCCACAAAAGAGCGATCCGTAGACAATATTTGCTTATTTCCGTCATAGGTAAGATTTTTTGCATGAAGAATCAAGCCGTCTTTCGTTTTTCCTTCTACTTCGCCTTCCAAATAAATCAACTGTTCATTTCTTTTCATCAATCCTTCTTTGGCGGTGATTTTCAGTTCATTTTCTTCGTTGGCAAAAAAGCCGTCTATACCTGTCAAATGTACTACATTCCTGTTATTTTCAATCTTAACATGTTGAACTTTCAAATTCCATATAACTTTTCCGTCTTTTTCTTCATTCAAATCAATATCACTGAACTCCATGAGCTGCTTGGGTTCCCCGCCGGCCTTCGATATGTCTTCATCCTCTTTGAAAAGGAAATAAAGTCCGCTTATCACGAGGAGAATAATAAGACCTGCAATCAGAAGAGTTTTATGTTTTTTCATGTTTCTCCTCCTTCAGGACCGCTTTTTTAAAATAAGACCTTGATCTCTTTTTTCTTGATCGGTCATACTTTGGTACATTTTAATGTCTTCCGCCTCTGTCCAAAATAAATGCTGGAACCAAAGCCAGTCTGCCGGATGTTCTTTAATAAAATTCTCTATAACCGATATCATCTTTCGAGAATTTATCAGAAGATCTTTGTCTTTATCTCCCGTTTCTTCATAATAAAAAGGCTTCCCCACACAGATGGTATTCCCCGGTCTGTTTTCATTTCTCACGATAAATATGGGAAGGATCGGGCAGTTAAACTTTCTTGCAAAAACAGCCGGTCCTTGGGGAAACGAAAATATACGGTTCATAAACTTAACGGGAATCCCCACGGTATTTCCGTCTTTATCCGATAAAAATCCGAGTATATAATTCTTTTTCAAAGCTCTGGCTGCCGAAATCATTTCATAACCGCCTGTCCCTGTAAGAAATATATGCTCTCCCGATTTAGCACGATATTCATTTATAATTTTCATTAATGCATCGTCTTTTTGTTTTTTCCCTATCGCCGATGTGGCATATCCGTAAAGTGAAAGCCCTGCGCCAAGCCATTCCCAGCTTCCTATATGGGCCGTAAGTCCCACGATACCTTTGTTCTCTGCATAAGCTGCTTCCAGATACTCCGGATGATCGATTGTCACATACTTCTCCAAATTATCTTTTTCTTTACACAGGCGAGGCATATAAAGCATTTCCATAACAGACATTCCCACATGCTCATACACTCTGTTAAGTAACTTTTCGGCATCCTCTCTGCTGCACTCCAAACCTGTCATGATCTGTTCCAGTCCGCGATTTCTCTGTTTAGCTATATGATTCATGACGGCAGGACCTAAAAATTTACCTATGCTTAATATTCTTTCATAAGATAAAGAGCAGACAATACGGCTTATCCCCTTCAACAATCCGTATTTTAATTCAAATAGCATAATTCCTCTTCTTTCCGGAAATTACGAGTTTAAAATAAACTACTGAACAGACGATATTTCTGTTTCTTTAGAGAAAGAAGCTACCGCCTCTTCCCATTTGCCGGCAGCTTTCAAAATCGATTCGATAAATTCGCGAACCGCCCCCATCCCGCCGCAATACTGCGATACAAAATCGGCAGCTGCCTTATTTTCCGGGCAGCCGTCGGAGGGACAACCTGAAATTCCGACTTTATCAAAAAGGGGCAAATCATTTAAATCATCTCCCATAAAAGCTACTTCTTTACGGGAGAGTCCCTTTACCTGTAATATTCCATCTAACGCTGTTAACTTATTTTTGACTCCCGTCAGCAGAAAATCCATTTTTAACTCTTCCGCTCTGATCCGGACAATGTCAGACTTTCTTCCTGTCAGTAATCCGGTCATATATCCCATTTGATGAAGTAACCCGATAGCCATTCCGTCATGAACGTTAAATGTTTTATAAGCTTCTCCGTCAGGACCGAATATCAACGTTCCCGGTGTCAGCGTACCGTCCACATCAAAAACAAAAAGTTTAATGTTTTCCGCATCTTCCATCATACGACCCCCTGACGGAGCAGATCCGTAATATGGATCATGCCTGCAGATTTTCCTTCTTTATCTATCACCGGAAGTACCGTAATCGGATGGGGAACATGTTTTTCCATTATATGCAGTGCTTCAGCCGCCAATTTGTCGGAAGTAATGATCACCGGAGATTTTGTCATGCAGTCTTTTACGGAAAGGGACAAAAAAGCAGTTTCTTTTTCTAAACCGCGCCTTACATCCCCGTCAGTCAAGAGGCCTTTCAATATATTATTTTCATCAACGGCGGAAACTGCGCCCAATCCCTTTGATGTCATGATGAAAAGTGCATCTTTTACGGAAGCGTTCTCTGAAATAACGGGATTCATCTCCCCTTTATGCATGACCATCTCCACGGTAAGTAAAAGTCGTTTCCCGAGAGAGCCGCCGGGATGGAAAATTGCAAAATTATCTGCCGTAAATTTCTTTCTTTCCATTAAAGTGACCGCCAAAGCATCACCCAATGCCAGTGCAGCCGTTGTAGAACTGGTCGGAGCCAGCCCCAGTGTATCGGCTTCCTTCTTCGCCCCTGCATAGAGAATGACATCAGAATTTTTTGCCAAAGTGGAATGAATATTTCCCACCACGGCGATCATTTTCGCCCCGATACGTTTTAAGGACGGAATAATATTTAAGATTTCTACCGTTTCCCCGCTGTTGGAATAGGCAATGACCACATCTTCGGATGTAACCATGCCTAAATCACCGTGAATTCCTTCAGCAGGATGCAGAAAAAAGGAAGGTGTTCCCGTACTTGCCATAGTCGCTGATATCTTCTTTGCAATATGTCCGGATTTTCCCATTCCCGTAAGAATGACCCGCCCGGAAGAATTCTCTATCAAACGAACCGCATCTTCAAAAGAATCATCCAATTGATCTATTAAACTTAAAATTGCTTCCGCTTCTTCATGAAGAACTCTGGCCGCCACTTCTATTGCAGACATGTTTCCTCCCGATGACAATAAACCATTTCATTCATTGAAATAAGATCTTTTTATTATTTTATTATACTATAACTCGCTGTTTTCTCTAAAACAGGAACAATAAAACTATTTATCGTGCCGGACTATCTCATTGATGGCAATTAAATCTTTCAGCAAATCTTCCAAAGAAGATAAATAAAGCATATTTGTCGAGTCCGACAATCCTTCCGGCGGGTTGTCATGGACTTCCATAAAGAAACCGTCCACGCCGCTTGCTGCTGCAGCACGGGCAAGATAGGGAATCATTTCTCTCTGTCCGCCGGTGGAAGTCCCCATGCCGCCGGGAAGCTGTACACTGTGAGTAGCATCATAAATAACGGGATACCCGAATTTTCTCATCATCGGGAAAGAGCGCATATCGACTACCAGATTATGGTATCCGAAAGAGGCGCCTCGCTCTGTAACCGCCAAATTCGGATTGTGAGCTTCTTCCATTTTCTGAATCACGTTCAGCATATCTTCCGGTGCCATAAATTGTCCTTTTTTTACATTAACCGGTTTCCCTGTCATGGCAGCCCCGTACACCAAATCTGTCTGCCGGCATAAAAACGCGGGGATTTGGAGCATATCCAACACTTCTGCTGCCGGTTTAAGCTGTGTCACATCATGCACATCGGAAAGAACGGGAACTTGCAATTCCTTTTTTATGGATGCGAGAATCTCCAGTCCTTTTTCTATACCCGGCCCGCGGAATGAATGATAGGACGAACGATTTGCTTTGTCATAAGAAGCTTTAAAAATATATTGCACTCCCAATTTTTCACAAATTTTCTTTATTTCTCTCCCTATCATCAATGTTCTTTCATATTCTTCTATCACACAGGGACCGGCAATCAGAAATAATTGTTTGCCGTCAAGTGTAAGATTTCCGACTTGAATCGTTTTCATAAGTGACTCCTTTCAAAATACTCATTGGCTTTTCTCAGATCTTCTTCTGTATCAATTCCGATATCTTCGGACTCTATTTGAATTACTCCTATCTTATATCCCATTTCCAGCGCCCGCAGTTGTTCCAAAGATTCCGTCTGTTCCAACGGTGTTTGTTTCATCTTAGCATATTCTAAGAGAAAATGACGGCGATAAGCATAAATGCCTACATGCTTAAGCGGGGGAACAATAAAATCATGCCTCGGATAAGGTATCAAAGATCGGGAGAAATATAAGGCTTCCCCTTTTTGATTTACAACGACTTTTACCGCCGAAGGATCCCCCTGCTCTTCTTTTTTCAGAGGAGTAGCAGCGGTAACCATATCCCACTCTTCATGTTCTCTCAGCCGGCCTGCCAAATCGTTAATGACGGCAGGATCAATTAAAGGTTCATCTCCTTGAACGTTCACAATGATATCATACTCTGTTAATTGTTCTGCCACTTCTGCAAGACGATCCGTCCCCGTGGGATGATTCGGAGATGTCATCATGACATGACCGCCGAAACTTTTTACTTCCGCCTCTATGTCTTTATGATCTGTTGCAACGATGACATCATCGGGGATTTTTGCTGAAATCGCCCTGTTGTACACCCGATGGATCAAGGTTTGTCCGGCTATCAAACGCAGAGGTTTCCCCGGCAACCGGGTAGATGCATAACGAGACGGAATGATGCAAACAGTTTTCATAGTAATTTCCTCCATAAATTCTGAAGTTTCTCTCTGTCCTCTTCGGAATAGTTTATTGTGATGCACAATACATATACAGGAATTTCTGATGTAACGGCCTCCTGCAGTGAAAGCATTTTTACCGCATCTTTTTCGGTAACGACTATCATATCGGCCTTTATATCATTTGCTTTCTGAATGGCTTTTTTTATATCTTCCCCGACATAAGAATGATGATCTTCCAGAAACATATCACCCGCCGGATATAATCCCGCATCTTTGACGGTATTTGCAAACGCATCGGGATTACCTATACCGGATAAAAGAAATGCTTTGGCACCTTTTCTTTTATCCATCTCATTTTGAATATTCTGTTTCTTCCAATTATTAAATAAAATTAACTTCGACGGTTCATGTTCGGATTCCAAGATAGGGCTTCCCGGATTATACAGATACAACCGTTCCCTTATTTCTTTTCTGATCTCATCGCTTACTTGATTACTTTTAGTCAGAATAAAAATATCCGCTCTTTTAAGCCCTTCCAGCGGTTCCCTCAGCAAACCTCGGGGAATCATGTGATCATACCCGAAGGGATTTGTACAGTCAATAAGAACGATTTCCAAATCATGCTTCATTTCCCAATATTGAAAACCATCATCCAGAAGTAAAATATCGGTTCTGAATTCGGCAGCTTTTTCCGCTGATGCAATGCGATCCTTTCCTACCAAAACCGGAATTCCCGGCAGCTGCAATGCCATCATATACGGCTCATCACCGGCCATTTCGGGAGTTACCAAAATATTTTTTCCATCCGAAACGATTCCGCCTTTATCCTCAAGTGCACTTTTGTATCCTCTGGATAAAACAGCCGGATGATATCCCTTCTTTTTTATTTCTTCTGCAATTTCTATAATAAAAGGGGTTTTCCCCGTTCCTCCCGCCGTTATATTTCCCACGCTGATAACAGGAATATTGATTGTAACCACATTTTCAGATACTTTTTTGTATTTTCGGAGCACTCCTTTTCCGTAAATTGTTTCAAGAAGGCTGAGTCCTCCCAGCACGAGCCGCCCCACCATGCCGGGAGATTCCTTTTTTTGCAGTTCCAATATATATGATTCAAGACTCATGGCGGTCCTCCGTTAGATCAATATTGCATTTTTCCGCCAATTCTTTAAAAGCATCTATATTTCTTTCTGTGGCACCTTGATTTTCTCTGACCACTGCCAAGGCGGCTTCTTCGATTTCTTTTCTCTTTGACGGGTTTTCCAAAAGTGATAGGAGGGTATCTTCAAACTCTTTTTCATCAGCATTCATAATGCACACGCCGCATCGGGAAAGCAATTCAAAGATCTCTCTGAAATTGAACATATACGGCCCTACAAGCACAGGTTTCCCGTGGGCTGCCGGTTCCAAAATATTATGTCCTCCGACTTTTACAAAACTTCCTCCCACAAAAACCACATCCGCCAAACTGTACAAACGTCCCAGTTCCCCGATGGTATCCAAAATAATCACCTGCGGATCTTTTTCATTATCCTCCTCCGTTCCCATCTTGGATCGGCGCAGGACCGTATAACCGGTATGTTTCACAAGATAATTTACGGAAGCGGCTCTTGTAATTTCACGGACTGCCAGCAATAAACGGGCATCGGGATATTTATCGAGTACCTTCCCGAATACTCGCAAGACGATTTCTTCTTCTCCGCTGTGAGTACTTCCGGCCACAATAATCGGCCCTTTTCCTTCAAAGCGAAATTCCTTCCTTAAGTCCTCTTTTTCCTTTTTCGATACTTCTGCATAAATTTCATCATATTTCGTGTTTCCCGTAATCGTAACACGCTCCGGCAAGGCACCCATAGAAATAATATGCTCCGCATCTATACCGGACTGCATGCAAAATCTGAGAATCTGTAAAAGCATTCGGGATGTAAATCTTTTTATCAATGAATATCTTTTCATGGATCGGTCACTGATGCGGCCGTTCATCATCATCACGGGGATTTTTTTACGCCATGCCAAGCGCAGGAAATTAGGCCAAAGTTCCGTTTCAATCAAAATAATGGCTTTAGGATTTACAATATTTACGATTCTTTCTGTAATAACAGGAAGATCAAAAGGAAAGAAAATATGTCCGTCCGCTTCCGGCATAATCTTCTGAGCCATTTTGTGGCCCGTTGCCGTGACAACGGAAACAACTACCATTTCCTTCGGATATCGTTTTTTTAAGGCTCTCACTATCGGGCTTGCCGCCACTACTTCTCCCACGGATGCCGCATGGATCCAAATGGCATTATGATAGGCAATTTGTTCCAATGTAGGTGTCGGCATGATTCCCGCACTCTGCTTCAAACGGTCATAAAATCCTTCTTCAAAGATAAGACGGTAGATGAGTACCGGAACCTGCAGAATCCAATAGGCCACAAGGCAAATATTATAGAACCAATACAAGTCACTTTTCTCCTTCCGGCTGTTTGATCGACATCATATATAACTCATGATATAATCCGCCCTTATCCATCAGTTCATCATGAGTTCCCGCTTCTTCAATATGTCCGTTATTCAATACTAAAATTTGATCTGCATTTTTAATGGTGGACAAACGATGAGCAATAACCAAAGAAGTACGCCCTACCATCAATTCTTCCAATGCATCTTGTACCAGCTTTTCACTTTCCGTATCCAATGCGGAAGTAGCTTCATCAAGAATCAAAATGGCCGGATCTTTTAAAATGGCTCGGGCTATAGCAATACGCTGCCGCTGCCCGCCGGAAAGAACCAGACCCCGATCGCCCACCTTGGTTTCGATGCCATGGGGAAGTTCCCGTATAAATTTTTCGGCATGGGCCGCTTTTATGGCTTCCCATACTTCTTCATCGGTCGCATCCAGTCTCCCGTAAAGAATATTATCTTTGATTGTCGTATTAAAAAGAAGAGTATCTTGCGGTACAAGTCCGATATTTTCTCTAAGTGATCCTATGGTGGCATCCCGAATATCCATGCCGTCAATATATATAGCCCCGGCCGTTACATCATAAAATCGGGGCAGCAAATTGGCCACTGTCGTTTTCCCGCTGCCGGAAGGACCTACCAATGCAATGGTTTGTCCCGGTTCCGCCACAAAGTCCAAATCAATCAGCACCGGATTATCTTTTTCATATGAAAAGGCAACATGACTGACTTCCACTCGTCCTGCGGTAACTTTCATTTCTTTGGCGTCTTTTCTGTTTTGGATTTCCGGTTTTTCATCCAATATAGCAAATACCCGATCTGCCGCGGCTAAAGATTTCTGTATATTTCCCACACTTTCGGCCACTCTTCTCGTGGGATTTGCCAAATTGATGGCATAGATCAAAAAGGCAATCAATTCACCGGTCGTCATAATTCCGTCAATAACGGAAATTCCTCCGTACCAAATGATGGCACAAACAGCAATGGCCGCAAGAAATTCCACAAAAGGAGTCATCTGGCTCTGCTGGCGTATGGAACGTACCGTGGCACTGAAGCTGGATCTGTTGATCTTTCGGAAGCGCTGTTCTTCATATTCTCCGCGATTAAAACTCCGCACAATCCGAACGCCTTGAATGGTTTCTTGGAGCATGGACGTCACATCGGCAAGTCTTTCCTGTACATCTTTCCCGCTGGAATGGAGTTTACCTCCAAAAAATTTAATCACATAGGATACCAACGGTACGATAAAGAGGCATAGTGCGGTTAATTTCCACTGCAGATAAACCATGGATGCGAAAGAGCCGATAAAAATGGCACTTTCTTGGACCAGTGAAATAAAATCCGTCACAATGGCGGTCTGTAATGCGGAAATATCATTCGTCAAATTACTCATGATATCTCCGGTCCTGCGGCGATCATAATAGGATATGGACAGCTTTTGCAAATGATGGTATAAGACATTGCGAATATCCATAATGACCGCTTGTCCGATATATCCCATCAAGTATCTGTGACCGAATGTAGTCAGTGCCCGTATAAAGAAAGTCCCCAAAATAGCAGCGATGATAATATAGAGCTTATGGAGATCTTTGTTTTCCAATACCTGATCAATGACATCTTTTATGATCCAAGGAACCACCAAATTAGACAGGGAAACCAGAATCATAAAAAATACGGATACGAGCAATAATTTTTTGTAGGGCCATAAATAAGATAACAGGCGCTTATAGCTGTTGATTTTATTATTCATTCACTTCTCCCGCTGTCTTTAATATAAGTTTTGCCGTACGCCGGACGGCTCCCCCGTCACCGAGGACTTCCCGGACACTTTCCAGTTCATTTATAGTTTTCATTCTTTCATTTTCATCTTGAATCCAAGTATTGATGATTTTTGCAATCTTTTCTGCCGTTACTGCATTTTGCAGCAATTCGGGAGTTACTTCTTTTTGTAATAATAAATTAGGCAGACCTGCATACTTTACCTTTACCAGATGTTTTGCCATAAACCATGTAAACGGTGCCAGTTTATACACCAAAACGGTGGGCAGTTTCATCAATGCCGTTTCCAAAGTAGCCGTGCCGGAAGAAGCTGCGCAGGCCGTACAAATCTGCATTAAATCATACTGCTTGTCTTCTGTAACCTTCACGGACAATTCAGGAGCTTTTGATAAGAAACTTTGCAGAAACTCATCAGAAATAGTGCCTGCCCGAGGCAAGAAAAACTGACAGTCCGACTTCTCGGAAAGCAATTTCCCCGCTTCAAGCATAGGAGGCAATAATTCGGATATCTCGTTTTTACGGCTTCCCGGCATCAGAAGGATTCTCTTTTTATCCGGATCTCCCCCGAAATATTCCATGGCTTCATCAAAAGACATCGACGGTTTCACCGTATCTGCCAATGGATGCCCCACAAAAGTAACGGGTGCTCCCGCATTTTTATATGCTTCCGCTTCAAAAGGAAATATGGATGCTACCTGCTTCACATCGCGAATGATATTTTTCACCCGCCCTTTATTCCACGCCCAGATCGTCGGTGCAATATAATATACTACCGGTATTCCCAATTCTTTTGCCACATGGGCCATTTTCATATTAAACCCGGGATAGTCTATACAGACAAAAACATCCGGTTTTTCCTTTATCATTTCTTCTTTTAAAAAACGTCTCAGTTTGATAAAAAGAGAGAGATGTTTAACCACTTCAACAAATCCGATGATGCCGAGATTTTCTATGTCATATATAATACGCACTCCGGCATTGCGCATATTTTTTCCGCCCATGCCGAACAATTCGGCCTCCGGATTTTCTTTTTTGATTTCTGCCGCCACAAGAGCAGCATGCATATCGCCGGATGCTTCACCGGCAGACATCATAATTTTCATAATGAATCCTGTTCTACTGCCAATATAACGATTCTTTCCCGATTTGCCAAATCCAATACTTTTTGCTTCTCAATAAATAATGTTTTATAAGCCTCTATGGCAAGGACTTTGCAATTGCTCTCTATCATGGATTGCAAGGTCGTCAAACCGACGGCGGGAACATCAAAACGAACGTCCTGATCGGGCTTTGCCGTTTTTACTACGACCGCGCCGAAGCGGGCTAAAAGTCCGCCTCTTTTTATGCAGGCATCGGTTCCTTCTATCGCTTCCACCGCCATGACCGCCTGATCTTTTACGACCACCGTCTGTCCCAAATCCATGGCGCCAATCATTTTTGCCGCCTTGAATCCGAATTTTATATCCCGCAACTGATCCTCTGTGGGATGTTCTTTTGTAAAAATTTGCGGTCCCGGCATAAGCGGTTTTAGATATTTGGTTTGATCAAGGACGGAAATTCCTTCTTTTCGGAGTTCTTCTACGATCTCCAAAGTAATTGTATCATCCTTGAAATTCTTTTTTCTCAGTTTATTTAATAATTTTATAGCCCGCAAATCAGGCATAACATGATCTTTATACAGCCACTCTTTTGTCACTTTCCCTAAGAGAGTAACTTCCTTTACCCCCTCTTTTATGAGAGTCTGCATGATTTTATTCAGCTTAAAAGCACTGATGTCATAATATACATCCGCTTTTTCTTTTAATGCGGGTTCAATGCCGGGAATAACGGCAATACAAACCACTTCATAACCCTGTATATGAGCAGCCTCTATAAATTCAACGGGAAGTATCCCGATACCGGCAAGCAGTCCTACTTTTTTCATTCTTCCTCCAAAACAATAATACTATTCTATTTTACCATATGAAGCCTTTTTATGGACTTGTTTATCCTTCTCTGCTCTTTAAAGTTTATAAATAAAGAAAATGTATAGGAGCACTGATTATTTTTGCCAATTAAGCATATTTAACCTTGTAATCTTGAATACTGTAAAGGCCCAATGTATACTTAAACAATATAATTACAATAAAAGGAGGAAATATCTTGTTTACCAAAATCAAAAACATCCTTTCAAGCGTAGCGCTCATCAAGCAGATAGCAGTGGGGTTGATCATCGGTATTCTTATCGCTGTTTTTCAGCCGTCACTCATTCCGGCGGTAAAGATTTTCGGAGATCTGTTTGTTAAGGCATTAAAAGGTGTGGCTCCCGTCCTCGTCTTTTTCCTTGTTATGAATGCCATGACACAAAAAAAGGAAGGCACCGATGCCAATATGAAGCCTGTCCTCATCCTTTATATCTTAGGTACATTTTTGGCTTCCCTTGTCGGTGTAACAATGTCTTTCCTTTTTCCTACGACATTACACTTGCAGGTGGCGGCAGATGCCGAACTGGCTCCTCCTTCCGGAATTATCGAAGTGCTCCAGAATCTTATTCTTTCCGTCGTAGATAATCCGGTCAATGCTCTTCTCAATGCCAATTATATCGGCATTCTTACTTGGGCGGTCATTATCGGCCTTGCTCTGAAAAGTTATGCAAGCGGTACGACCAAAAGTGCCCTTGATGATATTTCCCGTGCAATCACTCAAGTGGTCACATGGGTCATCCATCTGGCTCCGCTCGGAATCATGGGCCTCGTTGCCGATTCTGTAGGCACTGCCGGAGTAGATGCTCTTTTAGGTTATGTAAGACTCTTAGGAGTTTTGATTTCTTCCTATTTATTGGTTGCTCTCGTAATGAATCCGCTCGTCGTATTTTTCAAGGTCGGTAAAAATCCTTATCCTCTTGTATGGACGACCATCCGCGAAAGCGGCGTTTATGCATTCTTTACCAGAAGTTCTGCAGCCAACATCCCCGTGAACCTCTCTCTTTGCAAACGACTCGGCCTCAATCCGGATACCTTTACCATTTCCATTCCTTTAGGTGCTACCATTAATATGGCCGGCGCTTCCATTACCATTTCCGTGCTTGCTCTGGCAGCAGCCAATACCTTGGGAATCGTTGTCGATCTTCCCACAGCACTCCTCCTGTGCCTGATTTCAACAATCGGTGCCTGCGGTGCTTCCGGTGTTGCCGGCGGGTCACTGCTGCTGATTCCCGTTGCCTGCGCTTCTTTCGGTATCGGTAATGATATTGCCATGCAGGTTGTCGGAGTCGGTTTCATTATCAGTGTTTTGGAAGATGCTTGCGAAACAGCCCTGAACAGTTCCAGCGATGTTCTTTTCACGGCCACTGCAGAATTTGCTGAACGCAGGAAAAACGGCACTCTCCGCGCAGAAGACATGGTACCTCATAATTAAATAGTTCAGATCATAAAAACCATTGAGATAAGAAATTCTCAATGGTTTTTTTATTACCCCTTATTGTAAAAAGGCGCCTTTTGTTTTTAATTCTACATCGCAATAACGGGTAATGAATGTGTCGATATATCGTGCAATTTCTTTAAATGTTTTTACTTTTATTGCTTCATCAAACCCGGATTTCCAATCATGAACGGAAAAATCATGCAGGAGCTTCTTTGCCGCCTCGGAGATCTCTGCCATTTTTACCGTTTCCGCTGCCGCCGGATCAAATCCCGCTTCTGCCAAAAGTTTGATACTTACAATCAGAGCCGTCACCGTTTTGTTTCTTTCTTTTGCCTCGCTGCTTCCCCTGTTTAAAATCTGATAAGCTCCAAAATCTCCTTGTTCTTCGGGAAACAATTCTTCCGTCAATTCGATGACATAATACCAGCATTGCATTTCTTCATAAGAAAGTGACAGGATATTGAAAAAGCTTCTGCCTTCATATTGAACCGCCACTCGGTATTCTCCCGTTTTCATCACCGTCAGATTGAGAAAAGTGAGAGGAAGCATGCCTCCCGAACCGCACTTCAGTATGACATTTTTAGGTATATAAACGGAAATGCGCCCCTTATCTGCGGTGAAAATATCTGCAAGCTTTCCTTTTTCTCCACTCTTACGGATTCTGAGAAGAATCCCTTCATGATTTTCAGTCGGACTGTTCATTCTCATCCGCCTTTTTTTCGGGCAACCGTTCCGCTCTTACCCGGACTACCCGAAATCCGTCCATACGGAGCACGGTAAAAGTCCACTCGCCGAAACGGATACGATCTCCCACCTTGGGAATTCTTTCTAAATGAGAAAATACAAAACCTCCGATGGTATTATTTCTTTCCTCTTCTTCCATATCGATATTCAATTTTTCAAAGACATCATCAAGGATGACCGTCCCGTCAAATTCATACAGAGAATCATTGATTTCAAGGATTTCCATGGGCGTGGCGCTTTCATTTTGCGGAAGAGCACCTACCAATTCTTCCATCAGGTCTTCCAATGTGACAAGTCCCGCCGTACTTCCATATTCATCCACCACCACCGCCAGATAAATTCTGCGGTTTTTCATAAGTTTCAATAAAGCGGCTGCCGGCATCACTTCCGGCACGGTAAGAATCTCCCTCATAATCCGCTTAATATTATATTCACCGCGCAAAAGACTTTCCAAAAAATCTTTCACATGAATGAAACCGAGCATATTGTCCTTATCTTCCATGCAGACGGGATAACAGGTATGATGGGCTTTTGAGATAATACGCCGCATGGTGTCCATATCATCATTAAAATCAAGAACCACCATTTTATTACGGGGAATCATGACATCCCTTACATCCAAATCAAAGAAGTCAAAGGAGTTTTTGATCAATGTATTTTCGAGGGCATTTAACCGGCCGCTCCGATGACTTTCTTCTACGATGCAACGGATTTCATCTTCCGTGTAGGTGAAGTTGACCTCATCACGAAAGGGCAGCCCCTTCATGTCCAATATTTTCTGTATGCTGTAGAGACCGAGTTTTATAAAAGGCGTAAAGCATTTATTCAATATCTTTGAAAACCAGATATGCGATGACAGCATGGGGAGCGGTCTCACAAGCGAAATCGAGGCAGGCAATAAGACCGTAAATATCCAGAATAATAAAACGGCAATCACGCAAAAAATCAGAGCAACCCCATGGGCAACGCCCTCGGAAACATTAAATCCGTAATCTGCCGGTAAAGCCAGCCCTGCTGTCACCATACGATAGAGAGACCAAGCGAAAATACCGGAGAATACAATATATCCCAATTGTGTTCCTGCAATGACTTCCGATGTTTTTTTGTAATAAGGCGCTACTTTTTTTACCAATTCCGAATTCATTTCATCGTTATTTTCAATATAATTCTTCCTCATCCGGGCAAAGGAAAAATTAATAACCGTACACATATAATTGAAAAAAGCAGCTGCCAATGCAATAACCGCCCAAATGACCGTCCATTCTAAATGGATACTGATAAGACATTCCTCCCTTTGAATCAATCACTTATGTTCTTTGTATCCGAGTTCTTGCAAAATATAATCTTTATTTTTCCAGTCTTTACTTACCTTTACCCATAAGTCAAGAAATACCGGAGCTCCTATGATATTTTGTATTTCCTCCCGGGCTTCCCGACCCGCTTCTTTCAAAAGAGAACCCTTCTTCCCTATGATGATGCGTTTCTGTGAATCCCGTTCCACATAAATCGTGCATCGGATATAAATTTTCCCGTTTTCTCTTTCGCTGAATTCTTCGGTAAACACACCGATCGCATGAGGGACTTCTTCTCTGGTGCGGATCAGTAATTTTTCCCTTACGATTTCTTGTACGATATTACGTTCCGGCTGATCGGTCACCATATCATCGGGAAAATATTTGGGACCTTCCGGTAAATACTTTTCCAATATTTTTGTAAAGGCATCTATATTTTCTCCGCTTACCGCAGATAAAGGAATAATTTCCGAAAAAGAATACATTTTGCTGTACTGATCGATTTTTTTCAAAAGCTCATCTTTTTTGATCAGATCAATTTTGCTCAGGACGAGAATGATGGGTACTTTTCTGTCCTGAAGAAGGCTTAATATATATCTGTCTCCCGCACCGAGAGGATCATCGCAGGCACAAATAAAAACGATGACATCCACTTCATCCAACGCATCTATCGTGCTTTGACGGATTGCCTGTCCCAGCTTGCTCTGCGGTTTATGCATTCCCGGTGTATCCAAAAAGACGACCTGACTGTTGTTTCCGTTCCATACGCCGGTAATTTTATTTCTTGTTGTTTGTGCATGAGCGGAAACTATGGAGACTTTTTCTCCCAAAACCGCATTCATCAAAGTGGATTTTCCTACATTCGGCCGTCCCACCAGTGCAACAAAGCCGGAGTGAAATTTTTCTTCTGTCATTTCCGTTTCCTCTTCACGATTCTTTAAGATTCTCCTTCACAAAAGCATGGGGCAACAGTTCTTCCTCTTTAAATATTTGATAATTTTCTTTATTTTTTGCCGTGATAATAAGCGGCACATGAAATTCTGAAATCACTTGGCGGCAAATTCCGCAGGGCAGTGTAAAATGTTCTTCGCTTCCGACTATCGCCATCCCCGTAAATCCCCTTACTCCTGCCGCAACAGCCGCTCCGACGGCATTTCTTTCTGCACACATTCCCGCAGGATAGGAAGCATTTTCTACATTGCATCCCGAATAAATTTGACCGTCCGCTCCCATAACGGCCGCTCCGACAGCATATTCAGAGTATGGCGCATACGCGTTTTCCCTCGCTTTCAGGGCCGCAGAAATCAATGTCTCTATTTCAATTTTTTCCATCGCCGGATGTACTTTCTGTGATCACTCGTTCCAATCCGCAAGCTTTCAAAATATCTTCTTCCGCCTGACGCATTTTTTTCTTATCTTCTTCCTCATAATGGTCGTATCCGAGAATATGTAAAAATCCGTGAACCGACAAATACGCCGTTTCCCTTTCCCTGCTATGTCCGTACTCTTCAGCCTGTTCGGCGGCTCTGTCCAGATTAATGACGATATCGCCCAACGCTTTTTCTTCTTCCGGCATGCCCTCTTCCCCTTCGTTTAAAGCAAAAGAAAGCACATCCGTAGGCGCATCAACATTACGGTAGGTCCGGTTTAACTCATGAATGGTATCAGCATCACAAATAAGAACACTGATTTCACTGTCATCTGCTACTTTTTGAAGTTCCGCTCCTTTTTTCAATACGGTAAAAATCA
Source organism: uncultured Dialister sp. (assembly GCA_900545785.1). GTDB lineage: Bacteria > Bacillota > Negativicutes > Veillonellales > Dialisteraceae > Dialister. The sequence continues at coordinate 17,083 of URAA01000010.1, forward strand.
AATTTTCCAATTCTTCACTGTACAGTTTCATGTCGCTGTAATTAATCGTGATGTCCATGTGTTTCCTCTCTCCGTTTCTTTCTTTTCGAATCCTCTTCATAAGCATGAATAATAGCGGCAACCAAATCGTGACGAACCACATCTTCTTCCGTAAATTTGATGGAGGAAATATCCGAAATATTTCTTAAAACCCGCTCGGCATCCACCAGACCGCTCTTTACATTATTCGGCAGATCGATCTGTGTTATATCTCCGTTTATCACCATCTTTGACCGGAATCCCAGACGGGTTAAAAACATCTTAATTTGTTCTATTGTGGTGTTCTGCGCTTCATCTAAAATGACAAAAGCTTTTTCCAGTGTACGCCCTCGCATATAGGCAAGAGGTGCCACTTCGATCTGTCCCTTCTGCTGCAGCCTCAAAAATTCTTCGGGCCCGAACATCTGGAGAAGACCGTCAAAAAGAGGCCGCAAATAAGGATTTACTTTTTCCTGCATATCTCCCGGTAAAAATCCGAGCTTTTCCCCCGCCTCCACGGCAGGCCGGACCAAAATGATCCTCTGCACATCATGATTTCTTAAATAAAAAGCGGCCAAGGCGACAGCCAGAAATGTTTTTCCCGTTCCTGCAGGACCTATGCCGAAAGTGATCGAATGTTTCCGGATAGCGTCAATATAGATCTTTTGTCCCAAAGTGCGCGGACGGATCTGTTCTCCGTTCTTCGTCACATTGATGATGTCTTCTTCCATTTCCCGAAGGATATGAATTTTACCTTCATCAAGAAATTGAATCACCATCCGGACCTGCCGCTCGGAAATGCGGATTCTCTTTTGTATCATCCGCATAAGCTCTTCAAGGACGGCCATACTTTTATCGACATCTTCCGCGGAGCCGCTGACACGGATTAAATTGCCCCTGCCGAAAATTTCCGTATGATAATGTTCTCCTATAAAATGCAGCCATTCACTGTCTCTTTCAAAAATATGAGCAGCATTCTGAATATCATTAACCATCATTTCTTTTGTTATTTTTTCTTCTATGGGTAGTCACTCCTTCTTTTTAATCTGTCCACTGACGGACGGCGGCACCGTCCATATAATCACATTTTGACCCTTGCAGGATATTTCTTTTTCTCATCATGTCTTCTATATAGTCTCTGACTTCCCACCAAGGCCTTCCTCCGTTGACGGAAACCGTATTCTCCGATGCCCGTCCCACGATACGCTGCACCACTATATCCGGCCTTATTTTAGATAAAATGAGGATAACCCGCTCTGCATATTCTTCCTGCGAAAGAAGCCGTACTTCTCCCTTCGCATACATATCAGAAAGCGGTGTATCTTTAATTACATAGAGGGAATGTATTTTTATCTCCGTGACGGGAAGAACAGAAACCAGTTTAGCCGTTTCTTCCACATCAATCCTGTCATCCCATGGAAGATCGGCAATTATATGAGCACATATATTAAAATGATATTTTTCTATCCTGAGAACGGCATCTATAAATTCAGCTGCCGTATGGCAGCGCCCGATTTTTATAAGCGTATGGGGATTGGCACTTTGCAGTCCCAACTCTACGGTTATATCCGTCCCGTATATTTCTTTTGCTTCTTTGAGTATATCCAAATACTTCTCGTGAATGCAATCCGGTCTCGTGGAAATATTCAGTCCCACTATATCCGGATGGGAGCAGGCCTCTTCCACCCATTTTTTGAAATCTTCCGGCGGAGCATAAGTAGCCGTGAAATTTAAAAAATAAGCGATAAACTTCTTTGCTTTATATTTACGTCCCACATGGGAAATACTTCGGTCAATCTGTTTTTTGATTTCCATTCCCAATGCATTCGTTTCATAATCGGCATTGATGGAACCGCAAAATATGCATCCTTCCGCAGAAAGTTGTCCGTCCCTGTTCGGGCAGGTAACGGGAATCGCAATCGGTATCTTATATACTTTTTCCTTATACTTTTCCTTCAAATAGTCAGAATATGTTCTGTAAAGTTTCATGAAATTCCTTTCCGATTATTTTCTTATTATATACCAAGATCCATTTATTTACACGAAGGAAATGCTTTTGTACAATAGAGGAAACGCAAAGGAAAGGAGCCGATATCCATGATCCGTATCCAAACATCACAGCTTGCCGTTCTCCCCGGAAACATCCGCGGTAATTTTGAAAATATCTTAAAAGAAATAAAAGCCGCCGAAGAAAACGGCGCCGATCTTCTCCTCCTTCCGGAATTGTGTTTATCCGGATCCGTGATCGGTGATTTATGGGAACAATCCGCTTTTCTCCGGGAGTGTGAATATTACGGAAGAAAGATAGCTGAAGCCGCCGAAAATATCATAGTCCTGTTTGGAAATATAGCTGTTGACAGAAGTAAAAGGAATGAAGACGGCAGCCTGAGAAAATACAATGCTCTATTTATTGCCTCCAAAGGCACCTTTCTTTCCAACGGGAAACTGCCTTACATCATTAAGACCCTACTTCCTGCTTACCGTCAGTTTGATGATAAACGATATTTTACGGATTCCCTTGTTTGGGCAAGAGAAGAACAAATCTCTCCCTGCGACTTGTTTTCCCCTTTTTCTTTTTCAATCAGAGGGGAACATTTCAAGGTGGGAATTTTGCTTGGCGAAGACAGTTTTGATGAAGATTTTTTTATTTCTCCCATGAAAATTCTTTCGGAAAAACAAACCGATATTATTTTCAATCCGGCATCTTCACTGTTCTGCCTTGAAAAAAAAGAAAAATATCACCATCTGTTCAGCAATGCTTCTGCAAAGTTTCACTGTCCCATCATTTATGTAAATCGAAGAGGCTTCGAAAATAACGGAAAAAATTGCTATGTTTATGACGGAATGACCGCCGCATATGACAAGGAAGGAAATTTATTATCCGAAGCCGAATCCTATCAGGAAAAGCGCAGCTTGTTTTCTTTTGATCCGGATGCAAAGCAAATTATTCCGGAAAAACCGTCCGTTCCGCACTCCGCTGACGAACTTCTTCCCGCCCTCCGTTACGGTATCAAAGAATTTCTCTCCGCCATTCATACAGAAAAAGTGGTGATCGGTATTTCCGGCGGCATAGATTCAGCCGTCAATGCGGCACTGTACCGCTCTGTCCTTCCTCGAGAAAATCTTCTTTTGGTGAATACTCCCACACAATTTAATTCGGAAATCACAAAAAATCTGGCAAAGAAATTGGCGGATAATCTGGAATCTCCTTTTTTGCAAATTCCCATCGGCAACTTTATCGATGCTACCGTCGAATCTCTGGACGGGTTAAAAATTATGTCACCCGGAAAAGAACAGACTCTGCATATCTCCGGTCTGATGAAGGAAAATATGCAGGCCCGCGACAGAAGTTCCCGCATTC
>URAA01000011.1 GCA_900545785.1 uncultured Dialister sp.
CGTACTTTTTCGGAAGAGGATCCTCTGATTTTTATTTTATCCGTCTTTTAAAGACGAACAAATATGATAAAATAAAACAGAACATAAATATACATTCAGGAGATTACCATGAGCAACAAAGAAGAAAAATTTTTTGAGCAGCTTCGTTTATTTTGTTTAGAAAGCAGCCGGAGCGGGATGATTTTTTCAAAAATCAGTACCGGCGAAATTGATTTGGAAGAAGGAAGAGAAATGATTGCCGATATCAAAAAGAAGTTGCGGCCGGAGCGTATATCTCTTCTGGAAAAAATCTATAAACTTTATAAAAGTCCCGTAGAAATTGATTTTGCAAAAAATTTTGTTTATCAAATTTACAACATTATCAATCTGATGAATGAAACCGTTTTGCATATATCTGTTTTTCCTGCGGATAAAACTCCTAAAGAATTTATGATGATGACACAGCTGATTCAAAGCGCATTGGAAGAAATTTTAAAAACGTTGGAATATGCTCCCGATATATCTGAAAATTATATGAAAATAGAAGCCCGGTACCGTAAAGTTCATGTATTTGAAGAACGAGGAGATGTCATTTATAAAGATGCATTAAGAGAGCTCTTTGCAGAAGGAAAGAAACCGGAGTATATTATTTGCTGGAAAGAAATCTTTGCCGATACGGAAAAAATGCTTGATGCAGCTGCCGAATCGGTCTCTTCATTGCAGCGGCTGCTTACTAATGAATAGAAAAGCAGGCGGCAATTACGTTTATATGTACTTTTTTGACTTTTTAATGTATAATGGTAACACATGGAGGAAATGCCATGTCTATGAATGCCATTCATAGAACCTGATTGATGATTATTTCCCTGATTATCAATCCGGCTGCAGATATTTCCATACTCCTCAATGGATATTCTGCACGAAAGAAGCGGTGTATGACCGCTTTTTTTGTTGCCTTGCCCGGTGAAATGGTGATAGTATAAATGACATAGAAAAAGAATTAAAACAACAGGGGGTCCTATGGAACATACTTATCAATGGCAAGACGGAAAAAAACTTTCTATCGGAAGAAAAACTTTAATTATGGGAATTTTAAATGTGACACCTGATTCTTTTTCTGACGGAGGACAATGGAATACGAAAGAAAAAGCACTTGTCCATGTTAGTGACATGATTAAGGCGGGAGCGGATATCATCGATCTGGGGGCGGAATCTACCCGTCCCGGGCATCAGCCTTTGACGGCGGAAGAAGAAATAGAAAGACTGAAAAAATTTCTGCCTTATGTACCGGAAGAAAGCAGTGTACCGATATCGTTGGACACCTATCACTGGAAAACGGCGGAATATGCATTGGGACAGGGAATCCATATCGGAAATGATATATGGGGTTTTCAATATGATCAGGGAGAAATGGCGAAAGTTTTTGCCGGTTTTGACGTGCCGATCGTCCTTATGCATAATCACGATGGTACTTGCTATAAAAATGATATGATAGATGAAATGAAAAGATTTTTTAAACGCACAGTGGAGATAGCGCTTCGGGCAGGAGTGAAAGAAAAAAATATCATCTTGGATCCGGGAATCGGCTTCGGCTTCGGCAAAGACAGCAACCAAAATTTGGAAGTCCTTCGCCGCTTGGATGAACTGACCGGCTATTTCCCTTATCCGTGGCTGCTCGGAGTCAGTCGCAAACGTTTTATCGGAGACATCTTGGGAACGGCAGCGGAAGAGAGAGATGAAGGAACCGGTGCCGTTGATTTGTGGGGAGTCACAAAGGGATGTTCCATTCTTCGTGTTCACAATGTGAAGATGGCGGTTCGTTTATCTAAGGTTTGGGATGCTTTGAAAAATAATGTGGTTTTATAATCGGTGGATAGTATGGATACGATCAAATTAAAAGGGATGGTATTTTACGGATACCATGGAACGGACAAGGAAGAAAATGTATTGGGACAACGTTTTGTTGTCGATACAGAGATGAATTTAAATTTATCGAAGGCAGGGAAAACGGATGAACTTGAAAATTCCGTCAATTATGCCGATGTGTTTGAGAAAATAAAAGAAATCGTAGAAGGAAAACCTTGCCGGCTTTTAGAACGTGTGGCATGGCTGATTAATGAAAAAATACTGGATGTATATCCGACGGTAGAAAAAGTCACTACAACGATACATAAGCCGGGGGCGCCCATACAGGGAGTTTTGAAGGATGTAGCGGTGACTCTCAGTGAAAAAAGATGAAATACATCATTTCAATGGGATCTAATCTGGGAAAGTCGCAAGAAATAATGGTGAATGCGCTAAGAGATTTGGAAAAATCATCGCGCTGGAAAACTCTTAAAAAATCATCATTTTACAGGACGGCCCCTTGGGGGAAAACAGATCAGCCCGATTTTTTAAATGCCGTTATTGAAACAGAATGGGAAGGAACGCCGGAATCATTGCTTCGTTTTTTGCAGCAGACGGAGAACCGGCACGGCCGGACGAGAGAAATTCATTGGGGGCCGAGGACACTGGATCTGGATCTGATTTATGGAGAAAATGAAGAACGAAATACTAAATTTTTGACATTGCCGCATCTTTTTTTCTGGGATCGGCCTTTTGTGCTGGTTCCATTGGAAGAAGTAGAACCGGAATTTATTTTTAAAGAACAGAAAATTCACGATCGGATTATGGAAATACAAGGATATGAGGAGGTTAAGAAAGAACCGGCTTCATGGGAAGGAGGATGGTAATGGAGAACATACAGAAGATTGCCAATGTGCAAACAACGGCGTCCGTTTCGGATTTGATAAACCGCGGCGGGCGGGAATCATTCGTCTTTGACGATGATATAGGAGAAAAACTCGTCGAATCATTACGGGAGAAAAAAGAAATTGAAAGATTTACCGCTTTGTTTGCAGGGAAAGGGCCCGTTATGGTTTCAGGGGCCGGAGATTCTCAAAAATCTTTATTATCAGCCTTGGCGGCCAAACCGGAGAAAGCAATGATTGTTCTTGTTCCCGAAGAAAAAGATATTCTTCGTTGGGAGCAGGATTTACATTTTTTTATGCCGGAGAGAGAGATTCTTTCTTTTCCCGTGGTGGAAGAATCGGAATTCAAGGTCACCTTCTCCGGTACGGAACGGTTAAGAGAACGGATGCAAAGTTTAGCCGCTCTGATGAACGGTGATCCTGTCCTTGTTATAGCCACGACTGTGGAAGCGGCGCAAATGATTACGGCTCCGTCGCAGCTGGAAGAAGGCATTCTCTCCATTTCCATGGGGGAAGAAATAGAAAGAGAAAAATTATTATCCGACTTGGTCCGCCGCGGCTATGAAAGAACGGATCAGGTGGAAAGATGCGGTCATTTTTCTGTTCGGGGAGACATTATCGATATTTTTGCCATTAACGAAAAACATCCCGTCCGTATTGAATTTTTCGGAGATGAAGTGGACAGCATCCGTTCTTTTGATGAAGATACCCAGCGGTCATTTCATAATTTGGACAGATTTTCCTTTTTACCGCTAAAAATAAAAGGTGAACAAAATGCAACGCTCCTATCTTATCTTACAAACGGAATATTGATCTATGATGAGCCTCAAAGAGGGGAAGAGGAACTGAAAAAATATTTCCATGAAGAATCTTTAAACAGAGAAAAAGCGTTCAGCTGGGAAGATTTGATCCGCTTTCCTCGAAAAAATAAAGAAAATAAAAATGAGGAAATATTATTTTCTTTTTTGAAAAGAGAAATAAACGGTTTTAAAATAAAAGAAAGTGAGAGTTGGAACGGGCGGACAATGGTGAATTACCAGCGTCAGATTCCGCTTTTTATGAATGATTTGTCCCGCTTGCTTGAAGAAGGATGGCAGGCAGGGATTGTGACTCCCCGTCATTCGGAAAGAAAAGAATTGGAGGAATATCTGGCAGATTACCATATTCCCCTGTCCTCTCAATTGAAAAACGGATGTGTCACACTGTTTAATAACATTATATCCGGCGGATTTGAACTGCCCTTTTTAAAAACAGCATTGATTGCGTCCGGGGATATTCTGGGAAACCAAAAAATCCGTCACTATAAAGCCGGCGAAAAAGGGAAACAAATCCGGTATTTTTCAGATCTGCAAGCAGGAGACTATGTAGTACAGAGAGTCCACGGAATCGGGAAATATACGGGAGTGACCACTATCGAACTGGAGGGAATCCACAGAGATTACATTACCATTCAATATGCCGGTTCCGACAAGTTATATCTGCCGATGGAACAGATTGCCACATTGGAAAAATATATCGGTCCCGAAGGTCAGGTGCCTGCGCTCCATCATATGGGCGGCGTCCAATGGAGTAAAATACAAAATAAAGCAAAAAAATCGATCGAAGATTTGGCGGAAAAACTCTTGGAAGTTTACGCGGGAAGAGAAATCATGGAAGGAATTTCTTTTTTGCCCGATACGGCGGAACAGAGGGAATTTGAAGACACATTTCCTTTTGTGGAAACCGACGATCAGATAACGGCCGTCGAATCGGTCAAACGTGCGATGGAAAGGCCGTCTCCCATGGATATGCTCGTTTGTGGCGACGTGGGATTCGGAAAAACGGAAGTGGCCATGCGGGCTGTTTTTAAATGTGTCATGAGCGGTTATCAGGCCATGGTGATATGTCCGACCACAGTTCTTTCCAGACAGCACTATACGACTTTTACGGAACGGATGGATAATTTCGGCGTAAACACGGCTATACTGAATCGCTTTACCACGGCAAAAGCAAAAAAAGAAATCTTAGCCAAACTGGCAAGCGGAGAAATTGATGTCATTATCGGTACCCATGCCGTCTTATCGGATAAAATAAAGTGCCGCAGGCTGGGTCTTCTCGTGATAGATGAAGAGCAGCGCTTCGGAGTTATGCAAAAAGAAAAATGGAAATCTTGGTCGAAAGGACTGGACGTTCTTACCTTGTCCGCCACGCCGATACCGAGAACTTTGCATATGAGCCTGACCGGTGTAAGAGATATGGTGACCATGACACAGCCGCCGTCCAATCGTCATGCCATACAGACTTATGTGACGGAATATAATGATGATATCGTGAAAGATGCAATTATAAGAGAAAAAGCAAGAGGCGGACAAACTTATTTTATTTATAACCGCATAGAGAGCATAGATGCCATGGAAGCGCATTTGAGGGCGATTTTGCCGAAAGATATAAGTATCGGCGTCGCATTCGGAAGAATGGACGGAAAACAATTGGAAGAAGTCATGGTTGATTTTTATGAAAAAAGATATGATGTTCTTCTTTGTACCACCTTGATAGAAAACGGGGTGGATCAGCCGAATGCAAATACGATGCTTGTCTATGATGCGGATAAACTGGGCCTGTCCCAAATTTATCAAATGAGAGGCCGTGTGGGGCGATCGGAGAAAATTGCCCGGGCGTGGTTTTTCTACCGCCAGGGGAAAGTACTTTCCGAAGTAGCGGAAAAACGATTGAATACGATTCGGGAGTTTACCGAATTGGGAAGCGGATTTAAAATTGCCATGCGTGATTTGGAAATTCGCGGAGCGGGCAATCTTTTGGGATCCCAGCAGCATGGAAATATTGCCAGCGTCGGTTTTGCCACATACTGCAATATGCTGGACGAGGCGGTTTCAAGGTTGAAGGCGGAAAAAGAGAATAAACCGGTACCGAAAAAGCTGCCCGAAACCACGGTGGAATTACGGCAGGATGCTTATCTCGATGAAGATTACATTCCCGGAGAAGAACAAAAAATGGAAATTTATCGCCGTCTGGCCGTTATAGAAACGGAAGAGGAATTGACAGATTTCATTGATGAAGTCATTGATCGGTTCGGAAGTCCCACGGCACCGGCGGAACGATTGTTCATGGTGGCCCGCATCCGTACGGCAGCAAGAAAATTGGGGATCGGGAGTATTTTGGATGAAGGGGCGACATTGCTTCTTACCTGGGCGGATGAAGAACCGATGCGTCGGTGGAATATGAATCTTCTTCCCCGATTTTACATGTCAAAACTTCATTTTTTGCCAGGTTCGCCTGCCCGTGTTAGAATTAAAAAAGCTGACATTTCAGGGAATATTGTGAAATGGACGGCCGATCTGATTCATGAAATAACAAAAGAAATATTTTCAGGAGAAAAACGTGCGTAAGAATTCATTTATACAAGGTGCTCTGATACTGACTGTAGCAGGAATTCTTGTAAAATTTATAGGAGCGGTCAGCCGAATTTATCTGTCCCGTCTTCTCGGCGGCGAAGGAATCGGTCTGTACCAGATGGCCTATCCTATTTATATGCTTTGTTTGTCAATCTCATCGGCAGGACTGCCGGTGGCTATTTCCATCATGGTAGCGGAACGAAATGCCATCAATGATTATTGGGGCGGACAAAAAGTATTTCGCATATCTATGACGGCCCTGACAATCACGGGCATCGTTTTCAGTGTCCTGTTATATTTTGGCGCAGGCTGGCTTATCGATTCGAATATCGTAACCGATGAGAGAGCCTATTGGTCATTGGTTGCACTCTCGCCGGCCGTATTGGGAGCCACTTTGCTCGCTTCGCTTCGCGGATATTTTCAAGGTTTGCAAATGATGACGCCTACGGCAGTTTCACAAATTGTGGAACAAATTGTCCGGGTCGGTACCATGATTGCTCTGGCGGTTATATTGATGCCCTACGGCTTGGAATACGGTGCGGCAGGAGCTACTTTCGGCGCGGCACCGGGAGCATTTGTCGGAATATTTGTGCTGATCATTTTCTTTTTCCTGACTAAAAACTGGAGAAAAGAATTGGCGGCAAACCAAGATAAAAATATCAAGCCTTTAGGCGGTGTCTCTATCTTAAAAAGACTTATGGTTCTTGCCGTACCTGTTTCTTTGGCAAACATTATGCTTCCCATCGTTTCTAATATTGATTTGCTGATCGTGCCGCGGCGTCTGGGTGTGGCAGGATTTTCCGTGGAAGAAGCAACCACGCTGTTCGGGTATCTGACCGGGATGGCGACCGCTTTGGTCAATATGCCGACCATCGTAACGGCTTCGCTTGCAGCCAGTCTGGTTCCGGTCATTTCAGAGGCAGTGGCACGGAACAAAGGGGAGATTATTTTAGAACGTACAGATACAGCCATGCGTCTTGCCAATATAATTACGATACCTTCTTTTATCGGCATGTGTGTGATTGCCACACCTATTTCAGCGATGCTCTATGCAACTCCCGATGCAGGCCCTTCTATCGCGGTGATGAGTTTCGGCGTATTTCTTTTGGGTGTACAGCAGGTCACGACCGGTGTTTTGCAGGGAATGGGGAAAACGGCAATTCCTTTCCTGAATATGGTGGCAAGTGCGGCGGTTAAAGTAGTTCTTTCGTGGAATCTGACCGCGCTGCCCTCGTGGGGAGTTTTGGGAGCAGCTTGGGCGACGAATGCCGATTTCGGTGTTGCTGCACTGCTCAATCTGGTATTCTTATATAAATATAAGAAATACATGTTGGATATGACACATACGGTAAAACTTTTTATAGCGGCAGGAATTATGGGGGCTGTCGTAGTGGCAGTCTATGACGGATTGATGGTCGTAATGAAAAGTAATACGATGGCAACCTTGGCGGCTATTATTGCAGGAGGCATGGTTTACTGTGCGGCTATCGTGCTGATTCGTGCCGTAAGAGGCGATGATGTCCGACGTATCCCTAAAATAGGGGAAACCCTTGCAAATTTTGTGGATAAAGTAAGTCTTCTGAAAAAATAAAATGGAAACGGTGCGTTTTAAAACGTACCGTTTTTTATAAGATGAAAGGAACAGTTGGCGGATGAAAAAGATAGAAATGTTGAATCTGCTGTATGAACAAGACATTTTACATGAAGAGGATACATGGACAGTCTGTGGCGAAAATGATGTTGATAAATTATTTTCTTTAAAAAATAATATTTTGATTGTTTTCAAAATAACAGATCAAGATCATCTTGAACGATGGAAAAAAGCATTGCAGGGTAAATATGAAGAAGATGCCTTGATACAAATATTAGAGAGTAATGGAAAAATTCTTAAAATATCAATTAAAGAATTCAATAACTGCAGGGCGCTGAAAGAGGCGGCTCTTATTTTAAAATTTTCAGAAATGAAATTAAAAAAGAGGGGAAAAGATGATTTTTCGCCATTGATAGATGTAATGAAAATACTGAAGAGCCCGAACGGATGCCCTTGGGACAGAAAACAGGATCATAAAACACTCAGAACTTATTTCATTCAAGAAGTATATGAAGTTGTCGATGCTATCGATAAAAATGACATGACGAATCTTTGTGAGGAATTGGGAGATGTTTTGTTTCAAGTTGTTTTTCATTCTGTGCTGGCAGAAGAAGAGGGATATTTTTCTGTGCAGACTGTTATTAATAATGCCGCAGAGAAAATGAAAAGAAGACACCCTTTTCTGTTTGAAAAAGAAGGGGAATTTTTCGAAACCGAGGGCGATATTAATTGGGAAAAACGTAAAAGAAAAGAAAAAAATCGAAGATATCTGCTTTCCGGAGTGCCCAAATGCTTGCCAAGTCTGCTTTTAGCGTGTATAATTCAAAAGAAAGTTAGTTCTGTCGGGATTCATGCTTCTTCCGAAAACTCTCTGAATGATACGGTTTATATGAGGGAGACAAAAAACGGAACGGAGGATGAAAGTGCAGGGGCATTCCTTTTTGAGCAGGTCCGTGTCTTGCAGGAAAAAGGAATCGATCCGGAACTTTCGTTACATCGATTTTGTGTTGAATTCATGGAACGGTTTTCTTCTTTTGAGGAGAGCCTGCAAGGAAAGCAGCAATCCATGGACAAGATGTCTGCCGATGCATTGACACAGGCATGGATGGAATTCAACGGGAAAGACATGTAATCGAATTCGTCAGAGCTAAAGCGGAATTCCCGCGATTTATTAAAGGAGGATGTTTAGTTATGAACAAGACAGAACTCATCGGAGCAGTTGCTCAGGAAGCAGAAATGACAAAGAAAGATGCTGAAAAAGCAGTAAAAGCAGTCATTGATGTTATCTCCAAAACACTTGAAAAAGGTGAAAAAGTTCAGCTGATCGGTTTCGGTACTTTTGAAATCCGTCATCGCAAAGCACGGGAAGGACATAATCCGTCTACACAGAAACCCATTAAGATTCCGGCTTCCAAGAGCCCGGCATGGCGTGTTTCCAAACAGCTGAAAGAAAGAGTTAATGTAAAAAAAGCTGCAAAGAAAGCCGTTAAAAAATAATAAGAATATTTAATATGTAAAAGAGCTGCATCGAAAGGGCTGCAATCTTCCTTTCGATACGGCTCTTTTTCTTTTTCCGTATCAACTGATTTGTTATGATATAATGAAAAACAAGACAAGCATATAAAAGGGGTATATCCATGATTGAGAAAAAGGGCAGGAGATTTTTCATATTAACTGCCAGCATCGGTACGGGACACAGCCAGGCGGCAAGAGCCATCGCAGAGGCTATTAAGGAATCACATCCTGAAGATTCTGTAAGAGTCTTGGATTTTGTTTCGCAAAGTTCCCTGTCAGTGGATCAAATTATAAAAAAAACATATCTGGAAATGATAAAAGTTCTTCCCGACATGTATGATCTTTTGTACAGCAATTCCCAGAAGGGAAGTTTCGGAAAAACATCAAAGAAGCTTCTTTCGATGAGTCTTAAACGGAGAATGAAGAAGTTAATCCGTATTCTTCGTCCCGATGCGCTTATTTTTACGCATCCTTTCCCGGCAGGAGCGGCAAACCTTTTGAAAAAGAACGGAAAAATCGACATTCCCCTGATGGGTGTCATTACAGATTTTGATGTTCACCAATTATGGATTAATCGTTATCTCGATACCTATTGCGTGGCAACTGCCGATATGGCGAAAGATTTGGCAGAAAACGAAATTCCTCCTGAACGAATTCATGTAACGGGGATACCGGTGAGGAAGTCCTTTTATGATGAAAGTGCCAAAAATCCGGTTCCGGAAAAAGGGACGATACTTGTCATGGGCGGCGGTCTCGGACTGGGCGGTATCACCGATGATTTGAAACTGATGGATGAAATTGAAGAGATATCTAAATTCATTGTCGTTACGGGACAAAACATTCACCTTTATGAAGAGATATCTCTTCTTTTGGAAAAAATGAAACATCCCGTAGAGTTGCACAGTTATACAAATAAAATTCCTCAGCTCATGGGACGGGCGGAAATGTTGGTGACAAAACCGGGAGCACTTACCTGTTCGGAAGGGATTGTCATGAAACGCCCCATGCTGCTGGTTAATACTTTGCCCGGTCAAGAGAGGGCAAATGCGGCGTTCCTGAGCGGTCTCGGCTGTGCCGAATGGGTCAAGAGAGGAGAATTGGCTATTGCAGTCAGGCGGATTCTGACAGGGCAGGATAAAAAGGAAAAAATGGAAAATACCTGTGCCGAATTTCAGAAGAACAGCGCCGGGGAAGTGGTCCGCATTTTATATCAAATGATGGATACCGATCATCATCAGTGAAATATTTATGCAAAGAAATTTGATTTTATGATGAGCTCTATACCCTGGAAAAACAAGCAAAGAATCACAGATTTCAGAAGTGTTTTTCTCTTGTTTTTTATAAAAAACGGATATCAATACAAGACTGTGGATGCCCTGCAATTCACAGTTTTTTTATATAGAAAATATTGACACGAATGTATAATTATGCTAAAGTTTGTATATTATAGAACGGAGTGATGGGATGGAAGAAAAAAATAAGCAGATTATTTATGAAATCAAGCATCTGGAAAAATCTTTCGGGAAAGTAGAAGTGCTGAAAGATATTAATATGAAGATATACAATGGAGAAGTCGTTACAATCATCGGCCCTTCCGGATCGGGGAAAAGCACATTTCTCCGGTGTTTAAATTTGCTGGAACAGCCTACGGGCGGAGAACTTTGGTTTGAAGGCCATTTGATTGATGAAAAAACAGACGTGAAAATGCTCCGTCGGGATGTGGGCATGGTATTTCAAAATTTTAATTTATTTCCTATGTTTACCGCCTTGGAAAATGTAATGTACGCACCGATCCATATCAATAAATTAAGTAAAAAGCAAGCAAAAGAAGAAGCGATGGAACTTTTGTCCCGAGTAGGAATGGATGAAAGAGCCTCCCATTATCCGGGAGAGCTTTCCGGCGGACAGCAGCAAAGAGTGGCGATTGCGAGAGCCCTTGCGATGAAACCGAAAATGCTGCTTTTTGATGAACCCACCTCCGCTTTGGATCCCGAGCTGGTGGGAGATGTGCTTTCTGTCATGAAAGAAGTGGCTCTGGAAGGAATGACGATGGCCGTAGTGACTCATGAAATGCAATTTGCCCGTTCCGTTTCGAATCATGTCGTATTCATGGATAAAGGGTATATCGTGGAAGAAGGAAGTCCGGAAGAGATTTTTACCCGTCCGAAAGAAGAACGTACCCGTACATTTTTGAAACGGTTGCTTCATGATGATATTTAAGGAGTGAATCATGGATATAGTATTAGAAACAGCAATTAAATATCAGGATATTTTTCTTTCCGGTGTAAAAATAACGATTATTATTTCCTTTTTATCCTGTGTTTTCGGATTATTTCTCGGAATTATTCTTGCTTTTATGAAAATTTCGGGAATCAAAATATTGCAGGCGTTATCTGCCGTCTATGTAGAAGTGATCAGAGGAACACCGATTTTGGTCCAGATCTCCCTCGTGTTTTTCGGACTTCCTTTTTTGGGGATTCAGTTCCCGAGTATCGAAATCATGGGCGTGGATTTTGAACGTCTCTCCGCAGGCGTATTGGCGCTTATTTTAAACTCCGGCGCTTATCAATGTGAAATTGTCCGTTCCGGTATTCAGTCAATCGGCAAAGGACAATTGGAAGGTGCCATGTCACTGGGGTTTTCTAAATGGGAATCCATGGTGCGGATTATTATTCCTCAAGCCATAAAAAATATTTTACCCGTTATCGGGAATGAATTTGTTACATTAATCAAAGAATCATCACAAGTATCTGTTATCGGTATGGCAGACCTGATGTATACGGCGACGACCATACAGGGAATCAGTTTCCAACCTTTCCCGCCGCTTGCCATTGTGGCGGTATATTACTTCATCATGACCTTTTTTGTATCTTCCTGCCTGCGTATCTTGGAACGGCGCATGAAAGTTCGTTCTGCCAGATAACGGTATGACCTTGTAAAATGAAGTATAAAATAGTATATAATTTTAAATAAAATAAGATGTTAAAAGGAGAATTATGATGAAAAAAGCAGTTAAATCAGCCATTATCGGAATAGCGGCAATCGGCATATTGGCCTTGGCAGGCTGCGGAGGCGACAGCAAACCCGCCGGAGAAAGCGGAAAGACCTCCGGCAGTGAGCAGCAGGGAAAATTATTAAAGAAAATCAAGGAAAGAGGCAAACTGATCGTCGGCACCTCTTCGGGATATCCGCCTTATGTATTTGTAGATGCCGAATCGGGCGATAAAAAGGTCATAGGACTCGATATAGAATTGGTGCAGCAAATTGCAAACCGTTTAGGCGTCAAATTGGAAGTGCAGGATATGAATTTTTCCGCTCTTCTGTCTTCAGTGACGGCAGATAAAGTAGATATTGCCGTCGGAGGAGTAGCTCCTACGGCGGAAAGAGAAAAAGTGATGGCTTTTTCCAAATTATATTTGCCGACGGAACAAAAGCTTCTTATCAGAAAAGCAGATGCCGATAAATATAAAACCGTTGCCGATCTGAAAGGAGCCGTTATCGGCGCCGAAAAATCGACGACACAAGAGGCGACCGCAAAAAAGGTGGCAGATGCCAAATCCATAGGGCTGGCCGGTGTACCGGATGCCGTTTTGGAGTTGAAACACGGAAAGATTGACGGTATCGTCCTTGAAGGTGTAGTGGCCAAACAATATCTTGTTTTTAATGATGATTTGACGATAGCAGATATTTCATTCCCGGATGCCAAGAAAATTTCTGCAGTGGCGTTGCAAAAAGGGAATGATGATTTAGTTAAAATAATAAATGAAGTTATCGATGAAAATACCAAAAACGGGAATTTTGATAAATGGGTGGATGAGTACAGTAAAATAGCTGTAGAAAAAGCTAAATAGTGATTAATACAGGCGCTTCTTCGGAAGGGCCTGTTATTTTTTATTAAAAATCAGGCGAGAAAAGAAAAACATAAAAAAAGAATAATTATTGACTATCATGAATATTTATGCTAACATGGACATCATATATTTTGACTATGCGAATAAAGGAGAGTGCAGAAAATGAAAATGAAAGTGATAAAGAGCGCTGCTTTGATTATGGCTGTGTCCGTTTTGGCAGGATTGTCCGGTTGCGGAAGTAATGATAAACCGGCAACCGGGAAAGAAGGCATACAAAAGGAAAGTTCCTTAATGAAAAAAATAAAGCAGCAAGGGAAAATAGTGGTAGGCACCGCTTCCGGATATCCTCCTTATGAATTTGTGGATACCTCCGTGGGAGATAAAAAGGTTATCGGCATCGACATGGAACTGGCGCAGAAAATAGCCGATAAATTAAATGTCAAATTGGAAGTACAGGATATGAATTTCCAAGCGCTTTTGACATCTCTTGCCGGCGGGAAAGTAGATCTGGCAATCGCAGGTATCAATCCTACAGAAGAACGTAAAAAAGCAATGGATTTTTCTGATGACTATTTGCCGACGGAACAAAAAATGATTATCCGCCGGACCGATGCAGATAAATATAAAAAATTAGAAGACTTTTTCGGGAAAACTGTAGGTGTCCAAAAATCCACCACCCAAGAAGCCTTGGCAAAAGAGAAAATTAAAGATGCGAAAATAGTCGCTCTTGCTCATGTACCGGAAGTGGTTCTTGAACTGAAGCAGGGAAAAGTGGACGGTCTTGTGGCAGAAGGAATTGTAGGACAGCAGTATTTGGTATTTAATGACGATCTCACTTTTTCGGAAGTGAAATTTCCCGATGCGGTAAAAAATTCCGCCGTGGCGATTTCAAAAGGGAATGAAGATGTGCTCTCCATAGTAAATGCAGTCATCAAAGAAAATACGGAAAACGGAAATTTTACGAAATGGACAGATGAATACAGCAAAAAAGCAGTCCAAAATGCCAATCAGTAAAAATAAAGGACCGTTCCTGTTTTCGGAGCGGTCCTTTTACCTTTTATCGGCGGGATTAAAATAAGTACGTCCGGTCAATAAACTATGCTATAATATAAGTCATATTTTTAATGAATATATGCTTTTATTTATAGAAACGGCTTGAGAGGAGATGCTGTATGAGTGAAAAGAAGATTCCCTTCAGTGAAAAAATGATCAGGGATATTGCAGATACATATGGGACACCCTTTCATATATATGATGAAAAAGGGATGCTGGATAATGTAAAGCGCCTTCAAAAAGCGTTTTCATGGCATTCAAATTTTCGTGAATATTTTGCCGTGAAGGCGACTCCGAATCCGTGGATTATGAAAAGTTTGAAATCTCTTCAAGTGGGTGCAGACTGCAGTTCCATGGCGGAATTGATTTTAGCGGAATCTGTGGGGATAAAAGGAGAAGAAATCGTATTTTCCTCAAATGATACACCGGATGAAGAATTTAAGAAGGCCTATGAACTGGGGGCAATCATCAATTTGGATGACATTTCCAATCTGGATGACATGGAACGTCTCGGGATAGTGCCTGACCGTATTTGTTTCCGCTATAATCCGGGGCCTGATTTGGCAAGAGGAAATTCGATCATCGGGACACCGGAAGAAGCGAAATACGGGATGACCTATGATCAACTTATGAAATGTATTTCTTGGAGCAAAAATAAGGGGATCAAGTATATCGGAATTCATACGATGGTGATTTCTGCCGAGCTGGAATTACCCGGCCTTTTGGGGACGATCAATATGATGTTTGACCTCGCACGGGATATAAAAGAAAAGCAGGGAGTCATTGTCGATTTTATTGATTTCGGCGGAGGAATCGGGATTCCTTACAGACCTGAACAAGATCCCGTGGATTTAGAAAAATTGGGCAAAGAGGCGGAAAAACTCTTTAAGGAAAAAATGGAAGGCTTTGAGCATACACGGCTATGTTTTGAATGCGGTCGTGCCATTACCGGCCCCTACGGCTATCTTGTGACGAAAGCAATTCATTATAAGAATATTTATAGAAATTATATCGGTGTAGATGCCTGTATGGCAGATTTAATGAGGCCCGGAATGTACGGCGCCTACCACCATATTACCGTTCTGGGGAAAGAAAAAGAAATAAAGAACAAAATTTATGATGTGGTAGGTTCTCTTTGTGAAAACAGTGATAAATTTGCCATTCAGCGAGCATTGCCCGAGATTGTCAAAGGAGATCTGCTCATTATTCATGATACGGGAGCCCATGGACACAGTATGGGCTACAATTACAACGGGCGTCTTCGTCATCAGGAGATTATGGTTCATGAAAACGGAGAAATTCAGCAAATCCGGCGGAATGAAACGCTCTATGATTTATTTGCCACCTTGGATTTTCCCGGACTGAAAGAACATATAAAGGAATAAAAGTCAAAAGAATTTTAAAACGTATCTCACAAATCGGACGGATTAGCGGAGATACGTTTTTTATTTAATGAAACGACAAGATAGAAGTGGTTACTCCCGATAAAATAAAAAAGGATCGAATCCGGCGGAATAACGGATTCGATCCCGAAAGAATATAAAATTATTTTTTAAATGATAGGTTCTCCGTGATACAGTTCACCTTCAATATCCGGTTTGACACCGTACATGATGGCCCATTCTGTTTTATATTTCAAAGCCTGATGGTGAATGTTATCTATTTTATTAACCGTAGTAATGACTTTTCCGGGAACGCCGACTACCAAGGAGTTGGGCGGAATGACCTGGTTTTCCAAAACCAAAGCACCTGCAGCGATGATAGAGCCCCTTCCCACTTTGGCACCGGTCAAAACGGTGGCATTCATGCCGACCAGGACATGATCTTCCAGAGTGCAGGCATGAATGCAGGCACAGTGGCCGATAGTAACATAGTCCCCGATGATGCAAGGAAAGTCATCAGCTACATGAAGACAAACGAGATCTTGAATATTGGTGCATTCTCCGACGGAAATATAATTCACGTCACCCCGGGCAACCACTCCCGGCCACAAGCTGGAATATTTTCCGATTCGTACATCACCGGCAAGAAATACATTCGGTGCAACAAAGGCTTCTTCATGGACTTGCGGTGTTTTCCCCTGAAAGGCTGTGCTCTTTAATGTATACATAGGACCCTCCTTAATAGAATATTGATAATAATCTATATATTATTATACAACGATTTACGGGCAGAGGTAAGATCGGTTTTGTATGTATGGATGAGTAAAAGAGATAGTAATATAAAGAAATAAAGATATTTAAATGAGAGAGGGACCTTTTGATAAAGCCGATTCGGTTTCTTCCACCAATTTTTTCATAATATCTTCCAAAGGCTCTACTTTGTTTAAATGAGTAAGGGACATACCTGCCAATACAAAGCCGTCTTTTACATCTCCGTCGATGACGGCTCTCCGATTGGTACCTCTGGAAAGAGCAGTCAATTCTTCTGCACTGGCACCGCTGTATTCTGCCTTCAGGAATCTGTGGGAGAACTCATTTCTCAGTCCGCGGACGCTGTCATTTTTTGTAAATCCCGTCACTACGGAATCGGTATCTCCGGCTTTTATAATGGCTTCCTTTGCATTGGGATGGAGACGGCATTCTTCGGCAAGAAGAAAACGGGTTCCCATCTGAACGCCGGAAGCGCCCATAATAAGAGCGGCGGCAATGGCGCGGCCGTCGACAATTCCTCCCGCGGCAAGGACGGGAACATCAATGAGGGGAAGGACATTTTCCATAAGGGCCATCAGAGTAAGTTTTCCGTCATGACCGCCTGCCTCCATGCCTTCGATGACGATGGCATCGGCACCGTATTGCTGAACGCGCTGTGCAAGTTTTACAGTAGGAACAACAGGAATGCATTTGATGCCGTAAGGGTGGAGCGCCTTCATCCATGAAACCGGGTTTCCTGCACCTATAGTGACAAAAGGAGCTTTTTCATCACAAATGATTTGAGCCACATCATCTTTGTTTTGATCTTGGAGCATCAGATTGACGCCATAAATTTTATCTCTGCCGGCAATATCTTTGAAACGCCGGATTTCATTTCGGACCTCATCGGCGGTAAATCCACCGGAGGCAATGACACCGGCACCGCCGGCGTGATTCATGGCGGCGGCTAAAAGTCCGTCGGAAATATAGGCCATGGCGCCCTGTATAATCGGATAGGATATATTTAATAATTCGGCCAATTTTGTATTCCAAGATTTCATAAATTCCTCCTTTGATGATTCAAATAAATTAATGATTATAAATCATGAGAGATCGGAATAACATAATTTATGATCATTATACTATTGACGGGAAAAAATTGAAATGGAAATTAAATCTGTCTTTGGCAATTCATCTTAACTGATAAAAAAATGAACTGATTGACGGAAAATAGAAAGAAAGTTTTATTGCAATAATATAAAGAGTATGCTTATTTGTCCCTGTTTTTCCAGTTGTTGTAGTACAAAATAGGTCATGATATACTATATTCAGCGAGATATTCCTGTCGGTACGAGAAAATAAAATAAAAACAACATCTGCAGTACTACAGGATTTTTATTGCGATTTGATGAGCCGAAAACATGTTTTACAAATTGCAAATCAAATCACTTTATTGTTTGAACCGTACAGGAGGGTATAAGCATGACAAAAGTAGCAATTAACGGCTTCGGGAGAATCGGCAGGCTTGTTTGCCGCGGACTTCTTGACAGAGAAGATTTGGAACTTGTGGCAATCAATAATCCCAGCGGACCGGAAACGGCCGCTTATCTTTTGAAATACGATACCGTACACGGCCGTTTGGATAAAAAAGTGGAAATTGACGGTGATGTTCTGATCGTAGACGGAAAGCGCATTCAGGTATTGCATGATCGGGATCCGGAAAATTTGGACTGGAGTGCCTACGGCGCAGAAGTTGTCATCGAATCTACAGGCAAGCTGAAAGATCGCGCCAGTGCAGGGAAACATCTTCGCGGCACTGTCAAGAAAGTCATTATTACGGCGCCGGGCAAAGATGAAGATGCCACCATCGTTCTGGGGGTCAATGAATCTGTTTATAATCCCGAAACAGATGATATTATTTCTAATGCATCCTGTACAACAAACTGCCTTGCTCCGGTTTGCAAAGTTTTGAATGAAAAATTCGGAATCAAGCGCGGCCTGATGACTACTGTCCATTCCTATACCAATGATCAGGCCATTCTTGAAAAAGCTCATAAGAAAGATGCAAGACGGGGAAGAGCGGCTGCAGAAAATATAATTCCTACCAGCACCGGCGCAGCTAAAGCCATAGGCATTGTCATTCCCGAACTGCAGGGGAAATTGAACGGACTGGCTATCCGTGTTCCGACTCCGGATGTTTCATTAGTGGATCTGACGGTAGAATTAAATAAAACGGTAACGAAAGAAGAAGTGAATGAAGCATTGAAAGCCGCATCGGAAGGCGAACTGAAAGGAATTCTTGCTTATACCGATGAAGAATTGGTTTCCAGCGATTTCAAAACTACTGACGTAAGCTCCACCATTGACAGCAAACTGACTATGGTGATAGATAATAATCTGGTCAAAGTCATTGCCTGGTATGATAATGAATGGGGTTATTCGATGAGAATCATTGATCTCGTTGCATTTGTTATATCCAAAGGTCTTTGATGCACAAGGAGTCCGTCATGAATAAGAAGACAGTTTATGATATCGATGTATCGGGGAAAAAAGTTTATGTCCGTGTAGATTACAATGTGCCGATGGATAAAGAAGGGCATATTACCGATGACAGAAGAATACGGGCCACACTTCCCACGATACAGTATCTTCTGGACAAAGGAGCCGCTATTGTTCTTGCCAGTCACATGGGCCGTCCGAAGGGAGAAGTCAAACAGGAATTATCTTTAAAACCTGTGGCGGAAAGGTTGGAGCAGCTTCTTCAGATGCCGATACAGTTTGCCAATGATTGTGTCGGTGCAGAGACGGAAGGAATGAAAAATGCTCTTCAATCAGGGCAGGTTCTCCTTTTGGAAAATCTCCGATTTCACAGGGAAGAGGAAAAGAACGGCGAAGATTTTGCAAAAGCATTGGCAGAAGGCTGTGATGCGGCCGTCAATGATGCTTTCGGCGTTTCTCACCGATCCCATGCTTCCGTAGTGGGGGTTGCTAAAATACTCCCTATGGTTTCCGGTCTTTTGCTGAAAAAAGAAATAGATTTCCTCGACGGAGTGATTGATAAACCGGAGAGACCGTTTGCAGCGATCATCGGAGGCGCAAAAATCAGTGATAAAATCCAAGTGATTGCCAATTTAATGGAAAAAGCAGATGTTATCATGATCGGCGGAGGTATGGCAAATACCTTCGTTGCCGCGGAAGGCTATGACATGGGAAAATCTTTGCAGGATAAAGATCGCTTTGAACTGGCGAGAAATTTGATGAAAAAAGCAAAATCTATGGGCTCTACCATTATGCTTCCCGTGGATTTTATGGCAGGGGATGCTTTTTCCGAAGATGCAAATATAAAAGTGTTGGAAGCAAAAGATTTTTCCGATCCGTGGATGGCTTTGGATATCGGGCCGAAAACGATCAAATTATATGCAGACACTTTGAAAAAAATGAAAACCGTCGTTTGGAACGGACCTATGGGCGTGTTTGAAATGAAAGCCTTTTCCAAGGGAACCTTTACCATTGCCGAAGCGATTGCCAATCTCGACGCTACTACGGTTATCGGCGGAGGTGAATCTGCATCCGTCGTGGATCAATTGGGGATCGAAGATAAATTTTCCCATGTTTCCACAGGAGGCGGAGCATCTCTGGAAATGCTGGAAGGAATGGTTTTGCCCGGAGTCGCCGCCCTCGCAGATAAGGAGTGATGACGGTGAGAAAGGTTCTGATTGCCTGCAATTGGAAAATGAATCATACTGTTTCTGAGGCAGAAGTATTTTTTAAAAATTTAAAAGTGGCAGAAAGAGAAGCAGAGCTTTTGATCTGTCCGCCCTATACGGATATTCCTCTTGCCCGGCATATGCTTGAGAATTCCTTTATAAAATGGGGGGCACAAAATATATACCCCGGGGAAAAAGGAGCATTTACGGGAGAAATTTCCGGTAATATGCTGAAAGATCTGGGCTGTTCGTATGTCATTTGCGGCCATTCCGAAAGACGTATGCTTCTGAAGGAAACGGATGAATTTGTCGGACAAAAAGTCAGAGCCGCTTTTGAGGCGGAGATGACACCCATTCTTTGCATTGGTGAA
>URAA01000012.1 GCA_900545785.1 uncultured Dialister sp.
GACCGGGCAAAACAATTCCGACAGGACCTTTTGTGAGTGTTGCCAAGGCAGTAAATATATAGCAAAGATAGTAATAAGCTCTGTTTTCTCTGTATCCGAGATAAAAAAAGGCAACGGCGGCACTCATGAATAAGAATAATGTCGCATCGGTAATAACTGCTTTGGAAAGAAGAAAGAATTCCATGCTTGTTCCCAAAATAAGTGCGGAAAGCCAGGCCGTCTTTTCATCAAATACTTTTCTTACAAACCAAAAAGTAAAGAGAATATTCAGGACGCTTAAAACTGCGGAAGGGAAACGGGCGGCAAATTCATTAAATCCGAAGAGAGAAAATGAAAGAGCAAGTTCCCAATAATAAAAGATCGGTTTATCATACCAGTACCTTCCATATATCTGAGGAGAAATCCAATCTCCGGAAAGGACCATTTCTTTGGCGGTCAATGCGTAGTTTGATTCTGCCGTATCCGTAACGGCGAGTAAATCATTTCCGATCAGATACAAAAATAAAGAAATGACAGTTAAAAATAAGTAAGGATGTTTTTTTATAACGTCTTTCATACTCTACACTCACTTTCAGTAATTCATTTTAATTCTGAAAAGAGTATAGGCCGTGAAGATGAATGAATTTGGAATAAGATTTAAATAAATTTTAAACTCTTACGCCCTTCTGTTGATATACCCGCCTTTTCCCTCTATGATAGGAAGAGCGAGGTGGATTATGACAATAAGGAAAAGATTGGTCTATTCTTATATGGCAATATTCGTCATTCCTATAGTGATGACGGTTTTTATGCTATTCTCCTGCATTGTGGGCCTCTTGATCTATATAAGAAGCGGAAACCATATTATGGCGGAAAGTGCCTTCCAGTTTATCAATATTTCACAAGTACTGCATTTGGGGGTATTTCACTATTTAAGACACGACGAAGACAGTACTGATTTTTCATGGGTGGTCGAAATGGTCGATCCCGTGCAAAATTATATTATTGTTGACAGAAACGGGGAACTCGTCTATCGATACGGCAATGACAGACTGGTTCATGCGGTGAATGAAATAAAAGAAAGCCGTATCTTAAAAGATATGGATGAAGGCATTCAAAAAGAAGTCTATACCAAGACGGAAGGAGAAAATTATTATTTTCTTGAAAAGCAGGAGATAAGAGGAAATAACTATCACTTATATTTCGTCAGCCGTAAGTTGCCCTCCGGTTCCGATGATGCTATCGAAAGCGCAGTTCACGGAGTAGGAAATTTTCTGATGTTCTCTTTTGTTTTATTTATCGTATTCACGATATGGTTTTTATCAAAATTTATTATCAGGCGTATTATTACCCCCCTTACGGAACTCAAGAACGGGGCGGAGAAAATGCGGGAAGGCGATTTCGATATAGTCATATCTCATGATCAAAATGATGAATTTAAGCCTGCCGTGGATGCTTTCAATATGATGAGTAAAGAATTGAAAAAAATGCTGCTTCAAAAAGAAAAAGATGAAGAAAACCGTAAAGAACTGATAGCAAGCATTTCTCATGATATAAGGACACCGCTCACATCCATCAATGCCTATGTGGAGGGGCTGTTGGACAACGTAGCGAATACACCGGAAAAACAGGAAAAATATTTACGGATCATTCATAAAGAAACCGGTGTTTTGGACAGGCTGGTGGAGCAATTATTTCTTTTGTCCAAAATGGACTTGGGCGACAGAGCCGTCGATCTGAGGAAATTGGATCTGGGACAGGAGATACAAAATGTCATTGATTCCGACAGAATCGCATGGGAACAGGGCGGAGCCGTATTCCACATTGATATAAAGAATAATGTGATCATCAAAGGAAATGCTCTTTTGACGGCCCGTATTTTAGAAAATTTGGTAAGCAACAGCATTAAATACAAAATGAATGATACGGCGGACATTGAAATCGGAGTCACGGAAAAAGAGGGACATGCCGTCTTGGAAATTTCAGACAACGGCCCCGGAGTTTCGGAAGAATCCTTGGAAAGACTTACAGAGGCTTTCTACCGAACCGATAAAGCCCGTTCGAAAACGGAAAACGGCAGCGGGTTGGGGCTTGCCATTGTTGCAAGAGCCGTGTCATTGATGGAGGGGACAATTCGTATTCACAACCGCAAACCTTCCGGGCTTGTCGTTACTATAGAATTTCCGTTGATTGAAAAATCGGAGAATAAGGAGAGGACATGAAACAGAAAATTCTTGTTGTAGAAGATGATGAAGATATTGCGTTTATTGAACGAGATTATTTGGAAGTCAGCGGATATGAAGTGACGATAGCATCGGATGGGAATAAAGGTCTGATCGAAATATTGTCGGGAGAATATGATCTTGTTTTGCTTGATGTCATGCTTCCCGGAATTGACGGATTTGAAATTTGTAAAAAAGTACGTGAAAAAGTAGATATTCCCATCATGATGGTTACGGCGAAAAGAACGGATATAGATAAGATCCGCGGACTGGGATTCGGTGCGGACGATTATATCGAAAAACCCTTCTCTCCGGGAGTTCTGGTGGCCCGCATAAAAGCGCGGATAGCCCAGTACGAAAGACTTAAAGGGCAAAAGACGGGAGAAAAGAGAAGAATCGTTATCGATAATATTTCTTTGGAACCGGAATCACACAGAGTCTATGTTGACGGGAAAGAGGTTGTACTTCCCAATAAAGAGTTTCAACTTTTGGAATTTCTTATGACTCATATGGACAAGGTCTACTCCAGAGATGCATTATATACGAGAATTTGGGGAATGGACTCTTTCGGAAGCACTGCAACTGTTCCGGTTCATATCAACCGCCTCAGAGAAGAATTGGAGAGAGATCCTTCCAATCCGCGGCATATTATTACGGTTTGGGGAGTGGGATATAAATTCCAACCGTGACGGAATATTTAAAAATGTTTGCAAAGGGCAAAAAATATGAAACGCCGCAAATTGAACAAAGAACTAGTCGGAGGTAATTCGATCCGGCTCGTACCGGATAATGTAATTTGAAATTCAAGAAAGAAATCAGTCCCATGTCTGAACGGGTTGCACGTTATCGGAATACTCTATATGATGTATATAATAATTCGATTAATTTATAACTTGAAATACATCTGAAATCGAAGAAACGGAGGAGATATGACGACAACTTATGTGGGAAAAATCGGAGAAAATTATGCTTTGAAATATTTAGAAGATAAAGGCATGAAATTTATTTCCCGCAATTTTCATTCTTCTCACGGAGAAATCGATCTGATCATGGAAGACGGAAACAGTCTGGTTTTTGTGGAAGTCAAAACAAGAAAAAACAGGCGATACGGGGAACCGGCTGAAGCGATAACGAAGTATAAGAAACAACATATCCGCTATACGACGAATATATTTCTTTTAAAACAAGGAATAAAAAACAGAAGAATTCGTTTTGATGTGGTGGAAATCATGATGGAAGAAGGAAGAGAAATCAAAATTCGTCATATTAAAAATGCATTTTAGGAGGGGGCGGGATGTTTGCACAAGTCTATGGAAGCTGCACTTTCGGATTGAACGGTTATGTCATTACCGTAGAGGTGGATATCAGCCGATCGGTACCTGCCTTTGATATTGTCGGACTGCCTGCGGTGTCGGTAAAAGAATCTAAAGAAAGAGTGGAATCGGCCATCCGCAATTCCGGATATGCATTTCCTTTAGATAAGGTGACGGTGAATTTGGCACCTGCGGATTTGAAAAAAGAGGGCTCCTGCTTAGATCTGCCGATTGCGATCGGTCTTTTGGCGGCAAGCGGATTTATTTCCCAAGATATACTGAGCGGGGTCATGTTTATAGGAGAACTTTCTTTAAAAGGAGAAATTCGTTCCGTCCCGGGGATTCTTTCCATGATTCTGGCGGGAAAAGAAAAGGGAATTCATACCTATTTCGTAAGTCCCGATGTGGCGGGAGAAGCACTGCTCTGCGATGATGTGACTGTTTACGGAGTGAAAAGTCTGGGAGAATTGGTGGAATATTTATTGGGCCGGGCACCTCTTTCCCCTGCAGAAAGAAAAGAAAATACTGCGGCCGCAGCAAGCGATGTGGATTTTGCGGAAGTACAGGGGCAGATCATGGCAAAACGGGCGATGGAGATCGCAGCGGCAGGTGCCCATAATGTACTTATGACGGGGCCGCCCGGATCGGGAAAAACAATGCTTGCCCGACGGATCACGACGATTCTGCCTCCCATGACAAGAGAAGAAGCACTGGAAGTGACTAAAATTTATTCCGTAGCCGGTTTATTTAAGGCGGAAAATATTGTAAAAGAGCGTCCTTTCAGAAGCCCTCATCATACGATTTCCATGGCGGGGCTTATCGGAGGAGGAACCGTTCCGAAACCGGGAGAAGTGACTTTGGCACACCGAGGGGTGCTCTTTTTGGACGAACTTCCCGAGTTTCCCCGATCGGTGCTGGAAGTTTTGCGCCAGCCGTTGGAAGACAGAAAAGTTTATATTTCAAGAGTGAATGCATCCTTTGTATATCCTTCCGATTTTGTACTTATTGCGGCGATGAATCCATGTCCCTGCGGCTATCTGGGCGATCCGGATCATCCCTGTACCTGCAGTGACGGAGAGATCAGAAGTTACAGCCGGAAAATTTCAGGGCCTCTGTTGGACAGGATAGATTTGCATGTGGCGGTGATGAGACCTAAATACAGTGAACTTACGGCGACAAGCAAAAGTGAATCGTCGGAAAAAATCGGGCAAAGAGTACGAGAAGCAAGAAAAGTACAGTCGGAAAGACTGATGAAATGGCATATGCAAAATAATGCGCAAATGGGACACCGACAGCTGAGAGAAACTTGTCCTTTGGATAAAGAGTGTTCCGATTTACTGCGGGAAGTATTCGAAAAACTACATCTGTCCGCCCGGAGTTATGACAGAATTATTAAAGTGTCAAGGACAATTGCCGACTTGGAAGGCGCTTCCGCAATCAAGACAGAACATGTAGCGGAAGCACTCAGTTACAGAGATGTTCTTCCCCGGAGGTGACCATGGATATATTTGCGGCAATATTATCGGGATGCCCGGGACTGGGAGCCAAATATATAAGGACTTTAATCGAGTATTTCGGATCAGCGGAAGATGTTTGGAAAGCTTCGGATGAAGAAATAGGGAAATCCCATGTTTTATCGGCAAAAACAGAATCATCTCTTTCATCGTGGAAAAAAGAAAATTCCCCCGATTTGTTTGAAGAAAAATTATATAAGCTGGGAATTCGCTGCTGTACTTGGGAAGAGGACGATTATCCTTTCCTTTTGGCAGAAACGGCGAATCCTCCGGCTGTTTTATTTTATAAAGGTGCCGTTCCCGTTTGGGAGAAAATGATTTCCGTTGTGGGATCAAGGAAAGCTACACCTTACGGAATACAGACGGCAAACCGGATTTCATTTGAACTTTCAAAAGCAGGAGTTACCGTCATATCCGGCGGAGCCAGAGGGATAGACAGCGCGGCTCATGAAGGATGCCTTTCCGGCGGAAGTCCTACCGTAGCGGTTCTTGCCTGCGGCCTTGATAAAATATATCCGCCGGAAAATAAATTATTATTTCAAAAGATAATAGATGACGGCGGCACTCTTATTTCCGAATATCCTCCGGGAACGCCACCTTTGGGGAGACAATTTCCCGCAAGAAACAGAATCATTGCAGGGATGAGTCACGGCACCGTCATAGTGGAAGCGGCAGAACGAAGCGGTGCTTTGATCACTTCCGATTTTGCTTTGGAAGAAGGGCGGGACGTATTTTCCGTTCCCGGAAATATATGGCTTCCTTGCAGTAAAGGAACGAATCGGTTAATCAGGCAGGGGGCACTCTGCTGTACGTCTTCGGAGGATATTCTTTCGGAGTATAATTGGATAGACAAAGAAGAATCATCGCCAAAAGGACTGCCTCAGCAGTTGACACTGGAAGAGGAAGTGGTGTATCGTTTTTGCTGTATGGGGGATGAAGCAACTACAGAAGACATTTTGCAACAATCGGGGATGTCGGTGATGAAAGTTTCCACAATTCTTCTTCAACTCCAGTTAAAAGGATATATAAAAGAAATCTGTTCGGGGCGATTTGTTATAATAGGGAAATAACAAAAAATAAAGCTCCACAGATTTTGCGTGTTTGGAGGAAATTATGCCGATTACAAAAACCATAACAATTGGAGATAAGAAAAAAAGGTCTGCCGTAAAAAAAGAGCCTTTGTTCAAAAGAAAGAGAAATGCCGACGGAAAACATCTGGTGATTGTAGAGTCGCCGGCAAAAGCTAAAACCATAGAAAAAATTCTCGGCTCAAATTATAAAGTTCTTGCATCGATGGGTCATTTAAGAGATTTGCCAAAAAAAACTCTCGGTGTCGATATCGATAATAAGTTTGCTCCCGAATATGTAAATTCCGAAGAGCGGGCAGATGTTATTAAAAATTTACAAAAAGAAGCGAATAAAGCCAAAGATATTTTTCTGGCAACCGACCCGGATCGGGAGGGAGAAGCTATTTCATGGCATTTATCCACCTTACTTGATGTAAATCCAAAGGATAATGTCCGTATCGCTTTTCATGAAATCACACCGCCGGCCATCAAAGAAGCGGTAGAACATCCGGGACCTATCGATTTGCATATGGTGGATGCCCAGCAGGCACGGCGTGTTCTGGATCGTCTGGTGGGATATAAATTGTCCCCCTGGCTTTGGAAGCAGGTATACCGGGGATTGTCCGCAGGACGTGTACAATCCGTAGCTACCCGTTTGATTTGTGAAAGAGAAGAAGAAATTCGTGCTTTCGTACCTGTTGAATATTGGACGGTGCAAGGTACGTTTAAAACAAAAGATAATGAAACTTTTTTGGCAAAGCTGGTACAAATCGGCGGCAAAGAAGCGGAACTTCATAATGAAGAAGAAACAAATAAGGCGGTCAAAGATCTTTTAAAGAAACCGGCGGATATTACTGCCGTAACAAAGTCCAAAAAACAAAGAAAGGCAAAACCGCCCTATACCACATCCACGTTGCAACAGGATGCGGTCAATCGCTTAAGTTTCGGTTCAAAGAAAACGATGATGCTTGCGCAAATGCTGTATGAAGGGGTGGAAATACCGGGGCACGGACATGTAGGACTGATTACTTATATGCGTACCGACTCCACTCGAATTTCGGATGAAATGATCAAACAGGTTCGTCCGTATATCATGAGTGTTTACGGAGAAGAATACGTACCGGAAAAGCCTAATGTATATTCTAAAAAGAAAGATGCCCAAGATGCACATGAAGCCATCCGCCCGACAAGCCTTGAATTTCCGCCGGAAACGTTGGCGAATATTTTGTCACGGGATCAGCTTCGTTTGTATACTTTGATTTGGAACCGCTTTATAGCAAGCCAGATGGCGCCTCAGATTTCACAGTTGACCAATGCGACGCTTCAAAGCGGTGATTATACACTCCGTGCATCGGGAACGGTCATTCTCTTTGACGGGTTTACGGTGCTCCAGTCTGCAAAGGATAAAAAAGAGGAGGCAGGAGAAGTTCATATATTGCCGCCTCTTCGTAAAGGCGACTCCGTCATGAATACAAAAATGGAAGGAGAGCAGCATTTCACCGCTCCTCCGCCGAGATATACAGAAGCCAGCCTGATCAAAACATTGGAAGAAAAAGGGATAGGGCGTCCTTCTACGTATGCACCGATTTTAGATACTATCCAAAGACGAAATTATGTGGGAAAAGAAGGAAAACAATTTGTTCCGACAGAGATAGGTTTCAAAGTAACCGATCTTTTGAAACAATATTTCGAAGGAATCATCAATGTGGGATTTACGGCGGATTTGGAAACATGGCTGGATAAAATAGCAGAAGGCAAGGCGACTTATTTTAAGGTGTTAAGCGACTTCTGGAATGTATTCGACCAAGAATTGAAGAATGCAAACATCGAAGGCGCAAAAGCAAAAAAAGAAAATCAGGAGGTTTCCGATGTACATTGTGAAAAATGCGGTGCCCTGATGATTGTAAAAATGAGCCGGTACGGACAATATCTGGCATGTCCCAATTTCCCGTCCTGCCGGAATATAAAACCTTATAAAAATGCGGAGGAAGCCGAACAGGTCTCGGAAACACCCTGTGATAAATGCGGTACACTGATGGTATATCGGCAGGGACCCTACGGAAGATATCTGAAATGCCCGAATTGCGGTGCTAATAAAGCCATTATCGTCGATACGGGTATTGAATGCCCGAAATGCCACAAAGGACATCTGGTAAAAAGACGTTCCAAAAGAGGCCGTTATTTCTACGGATGCAGTAAGTATCCCGATTGCGACATGGCGCTTTGGGATGAACCGGTCGACCGGTTTTGCAGCACCTGCGGCTCTATTATGGTGAAAAAGGTTTATAAAAATAAAGAAGAAAAAATCATTTGTTCCAACCCGGAATGCCCGACAAGGGAAAGAAAAAAAGCAATGGGTGAAACAGAAGTGAAAAAAGTTGTCGATAAAGCAATAAAAAGAAAAATAACAAAGAAAACGGGAGAGTCATCTTGACAGAAAAAGTAACGATTGTAGGTGCGGGACTGGCAGGAAGCGAAGCGGCTTGGCAGCTGGCACAAAGACATATACCGGTCCGCCTTGTGGAAATGCGTCCTTTAAAACAGACGCCGGCTCATCATACGGAATATTTCGCCGAACTGGTGTGCAGCAATTCTTTTCGTGCGGCGGCACTCACAAATGCAGTCGGTCTTCTTAAGGAAGAAATGCGCCGTTTGGATTCGATTGTCATGGCTTGTGCCGATCAGCACAGTGTTCCCGCCGGCGGTGCTTTAGCGGTGGATCGGATGAGTTTTTCCGAAGCGGTGACGGAAAAATTAAAAAATCACCCATTGATTGAGATCGTAACGGAAGAAGTAAAAGAAATTCCGAAAGACGGGATCGTCATCATCGCAAGCGGACCTTTGACGGAAGGATCTTTGGCGGGAGATATTGAAAAGCTTTGCGGCAAAGAAGGATTTCATTTTTATGATGCAGCGGCGCCGATCGTGACAAAAGAATCCTTAGACATGGGCATAGTATATCGTTTGTCCCGCTACAACAAGGGAGAAGCGGCTTATTTAAACTGCCCGATGGATGAAGAGGAATATAAAGCCTTTTATGAAGCATTGAAAACGGCGGAAGCGGCGGAAGTTCACGGATTTGAACAGGGGAATGTTTTTGAAGGCTGTATGCCCATTGAAGTGATGGCTGCCCGGGGAGAGGATACGATGCGCTTCGGTCCGATGAAGCCTGTGGGACTGCCGGTTCCCGAAACGGGGAAAGAACCTTATGCAGTGGTACAGCTCAGGCAGGATAATGAAGAGGACACCCTATATAATTTGGTGGGCTTTCAAACTCATTTAAAATGGGGAGAACAAAAAAGAGTATTTTCCATGATTCCCGGATTAAAAAATGCGGAATTTGTCCGTTACGGTGTCATGCACAGAAATACCTATATCGATTCACCGAATGTATTGAATGCGACAATGGAAACGAGAGCCAGAAAAGGGCTGTTTTTTGCAGGGCAGATGACCGGCGTGGAAGGGTATGTGGAATCGGCGGCCTCGGGAATTGCGGCAGCAACGGCGGCGGCCCGCAGGGCAGCGGGAGAAAATCCCGAAGAGTTTCCGAAAGAAAGCGCAATCGGGGCTCTTTGTCATTATATTTCTCATTTTCAAGGCAAAAATTTCCAGCCTATGAATATAAATTTCGGCCTTTTGCCGCCGTTGGAGAAAAAAGTGCCTAAAAAAGAAAAAAATGAAAAGCTGGCAGAAAGAGCGTTGACAGCTTTAGAAAATTTCATCAAATATAAAAGCCATCCTTTCACAAAATGATTTCCTTGCCTGCGGCTCGGAAAAGTGTGCCATAAAGGAGGCTTTTCCTTTAAATAAAAAGAAAGATGTGGTAAAGAATGAAAACGGGAGGGACTATGTTTACTGCAACAACAATATTGGCGGTGAAAAAAGGCGGACATACCGCCGTAGCCGGTGACGGACAGGTGACCATGGGAAATGCGGTTGTTATGAAAAATACAGCGAGAAAAGTACGAAGACTCTATCATGGAAAAATCATTGCCGGTTTTGCCGGTTCCGTAGCCGATGCATTTTCTTTATTTGATAAATTTGAGGCGAAACTTTCCGATTGTAACGGAAATTTGGTGAGAGCTGCCGTGGAGTTTGCAAAAGAGTGGCGCCGGGACAGAGTACTTCAAAAACTGGAAGCGCTTTTAATTATGACGGACGGAGAAAATTTATTCTTAGTGTCCGGCAGCGGAGAGGTGATAGAACCGGATGACGGAATTCTGGCAATCGGCAGCGGAGGAAATTATGCATTGGCGGCAGCCCGTGCACTGGCGGCATCAACGGAACTCTCGGCAAGAGAAATTGCAGAAAAATCACTTCATATTGCCGCCGATATTTGCGTCTATACCAATCACAATATCATTGTGGAGGAGATTTAAATGAATGAGCTGACACCTAAAAATATAGTAGAGTATCTGGACACTTACATTGTCGGGCAGAAAGAAGCCAAAAGGGCCGTAGCCGTTGCGTTGAGGAACCGGTGGAGAAGCAGTTTGCTTCCCAAAGATATTTCGAAAGAAATCAGTCCGAAAAATATTTTGATGATGGGGCCCACCGGTGTCGGAAAAACGGAGATAGCCCGCCGTATTGCGACTTTGACAAAAGCACCTTTCATAAAAGTAGAGGCAACGAAATATACAGAAGTAGGCTATGTAGGCCGTGATGTGGAATCCATGGTACGTGATTTGGCGGAAGAAGCGGTCCGATTGGTGAAAAAAGAAGAATCCGCCGTTCATGGAAAAGAAGCGGAAGACATTGCAGCAGAAAGAATTGCGGAAATCATGTATCCTTCCAAAAAACAAGAGACAAGAACGCCGATGGATATTATTTTCAGTGAAAAAAAGGAAAATAATATTTCCGCCGCTCCCGGGGAAGAAGAGAGAAGGAAGCAATTGACGGAGCGGATCAAAAACGGTGATTTGGATGATCGGCAAATTGAAATCGAAGTGGAAGAAAAAGGGAAGGCGGAAAGTCTAAATGACAATGAACAGGCCAATCAGGTTTTTCAAATGCTTTCTTCCATGATGCCCAAAAAGAAAAAGAAGAAAAAAATGACTGTCCGCGCCGCAAAAAAGATACTGACGGAAACTTTGGCCGAAGAAATGACGGATACCGATGCGGTCAGGGAAAAAGCAATCGCTTTGGCGGAAGAACGGGGGATCATTTTTATAGATGAAATTGATAAAATAGCCGGCCGCAGCAATTCGTCGGGGGGACCGGATGTCTCCAGAGAAGGCGTACAGAGAGATATTCTTCCCATCGTGGAAGGTGCCACGGTGAAAACAAAGTACGGACAAATAAAAACGGATCATATTTTATTTATGGCCGCCGGCGCTTTTCATGTATCGAAGCCGAGTGATTTGATTCCGGAACTGCAAGGACGTTTTCCCATCCGGGTAGAGCTGCAAAGTCTTTCCCAAGAAGATTTGCGGAAAATATTGACGGAACCGCGGCAGGCACTGATTCGCCAATATAAGGCGCTTTTAGAAACGGAAGATGTGGAAATAACTTTTACCGAAGATGCTTTGGATAAGATTGCCGATATTGCCTCAACGGTAAACAGGGAAACGGAAGATATCGGAGCCCGCCGTTTGTATACTGTTTTGGAAAAAGTATTGGAAGACTTGTCTTTTGAAGCATCTGATCTGGAAAATAAAAAAATAGTCATTGATGAAAATTATGTGAAAGAAAAGTTGGGAAGAATCACGGAAAATATCGATATATCACACTATATTTTATAAATCATGCCGAAAGTTCGGGCCGATCGGAAACAGGTCGGCTTATTTTTTTGCAATGTCAATTAAAAAATAAATTCAAGTTGACTAAGGGTTTACAAAAAATTATAATGAAAGAAATTCCATGAAGTATAAATATAGGAGAGTAAATATGAGAAACGAAATACTGGAATATTTTCGCAAAGCTGACGGCGCATATGTATCGGGAGAACAGATCTCCAAAGATTTAAATGTGTCCCGTACGGCAATTTGGAAGCATATTAATGTATTGAAAGAAAGAGGATATATTTTTGAATCCAGCACAAGAAAAGGATATCGTTTGCTTTATGCACCGGATTTATTGACCCCTCTTGAAATTCAGGGAGCGCTTCATACGGAATCTTTCGGAAGAAAAGTTGTTTATTTTGAAACGACTCCCTCTACTAATGAAGAGGCGAAAAGGATAGCAAGAGAAGGTGCCGAAGAAGGTACCGTCGTAGTGGCGGAAGAGCAGACGACGGGAAAGGGGCGTTTGACGAGAGGTTTCTTTTCACCTTTTGCCAAGGGAGTATGGTTTTCCGTTATTCTTCGGCCGAGCTTTTTCCCGATGGAGGCTTCAAAATGTACACTTCTTGCGGCAGTAGGCGTTTGCCGCGGTATACGCCGCTTAGGCTTGCAGGATGCGGGAATTAAATGGCCCAATGACATTTTGTATCATGGGAAAAAATTGGTGGGGATGCTTTGCGAGCTGTCGGCATCCATGGAAAAGATCGATTATATTGTGATGGGAATCGGAATCAATACGGGAATGAAGAAAAATGAATTTCCCGAGGAATTTCGTGAAGGGGCCACTTCTTTTTTGAATGAAGGAATTTCCGTTTCCAGAAAAGAATTATTGGCCGCTGTTCTGGCAGAATTAGAGGCGGAATATGATGTGGCTCTGAAGGAAGGTTTTGACAAAGTATTGGAAGACTGGCGTAAATTGTCGATTACCTTAGGCCAAGAAGTCCGTGTTATTTTCGGAAATGAAAGTTATGTAGGGAAAGCGCTGGATATTGACAGAGACGGCTGTCTTCTTGTGGAAACGGAAAACGGGACTCAAAGAGTGCTGGCGGGAGACGTTTCCATCCGTCCCGCAGATGGTTCCGCCGTACAAAGATAGGTGTTTCTCATGGAAATGGAAAAAGAAAAATTACATTATATGATCGGCGCGGCATTTATGGCCGGCCTTATGGCGGTATTGTCTCAGTTTACAATACCCGTCGGTGCGGTTGCGATGACTTTGCAAACTTTCGTTTGTGCCCTTGCGGGAGGATTGCTCGGTCGTAAATGGGGGGCCGTTTCCATATCGATTTGGCTTCTTTTGGGGATTTTAGGGATTCCGGTTCTCACCATGGGAAAGGCGGGACCGGGAATATTTATGAGTCCCGTGGGAGGATATTACATCGGATTTATTATTATGGCAGGATTCAGCGGGTTTTATTCGGAAAATAAAAAATATATCCTTCGCAAGATTCTGCTTTCCCTTTCAGGGCTGCTTGTTTGCTACATCTTCGGTACAGCTTGGTTTATGGGATACTTTTCCATAGCCCTCGAGAAAGAAATGCCTCTTTGGACAGCCATGACAATGACCGTATTTCCCTTTGTCATTTTCGACTTAATTAAAGTATCTGCCGGTGTTTTTTTCGGGATCCGGATCAGAAGTGCCTTAGAGCAGGCGGGACTTCTCCGGCTGAATAAACCGATATAAAGAACGGAAAAAGAAACAATGAAGGGTTGTTTCTTTTTGCTTGACAGATTGACTTCTTTATTGCATGATACACATGTGATAAAACAGTCCTGCCGATCGCCTCAAAATATGAGCACGGCAGCAGATAAATATTCTACGAAACTTTAACTTGCAGGAGTAAAAATTATGTTGCTTGCTTTTGATGTGGGAAATACCAATATTGTTTGCGGTATATATGATAATAAGAAATTACTCGGTCATTGGCGTCTGGCAGATGACCGTCTTCAGACTGCCGACGGATATGCCGGTATTTTAGGTACATTGTTTCAACTGGATAATATCAAATTTTCTGATGTTGAAGACGTGATTATATCAACGGTGGTCCCGCCCATTATTCCTATTTTGGAATCCCTTTCGCGGAGATATTTTCATGTCAATCCGATTTTAGTGGGACCGGGAATCAAAACGGGATTGAATATTTTATATGACAATCCGAAAGAACTGGGAGCAGATCGCATTGTCAATGCCGTTGCGGCTATAGCGGAGTATTCCTGCCCTCTGATTGTTATTGATATGGGAACGGCCACCACATTCTGCGTTATTGATGAAAAAGGAAATTATTTGGGCGGAGCCGTGGCACCGGGAATCGGTATTTCCATGGAAGCGCTTTTCCAACGGGCTTCAAAATTGCCCCGTATCGAACTGGTGAAAACTTCTTCCGTTATTTGTAAAAATACGGTTTCTGCCATGCAGGCAGGCATTTATTACGGCTTTGTCGGTCAGATCGATGAGATCGTCAAAAGAATCAAAATGGAAATGAAGCGGGATGACATTAAAGTCATCGCAACGGGAGGACTGGCTTCTTTATTTTCAAAAGCGTCCGCCCAAATTGATGTGGTGGATCCCATGCTGACCTTAAAAGGACTTTTGATCCTTTATGAAAAGAATAAAAACGACAGAAAACCCTGCAAAATAGAGGATGCTTGATATTTAAACAGATACCGTTTATAATAACTGTTGTCATATGACTGTGCCACATGGCCGGTTAGTCAAACGGTTAAGACGCTGCGTTCTCAGCGCAGAGAGTATGGGTTCGAATCCCATACCGGTCACCAAAATCTCATTCCTCGATCAGTTTTCGGGAATGGGATTTTTTATTGCTTGATTTCTTATAAAACCGGAATGGTATAATCGTAAGTAAGAAAGCGGGGATGGTTATATGAATGAAAAAAACAGGAAATGGATGATTGCAGCGGTCATTATCCTTTTTATATCGGCGATAGGAGCAGGACTGCTGACGAAATTAAAAAAAGAAACGGGCATGGATTTATCAAAAAATTATGTGGCGGTGGTCCGCATTGACGGTGCCATTTACGGAGGACCTCGGGAAAATTTTGCTTTTGCTTCCTCGGAAGGTACGGCAAGCGAACAAATTATGTATGAATTGGAACAGGCAAGAAAAGACAGCCGTGTGAAAGCGGTTTTGATCCGTATCAACAGTCCCGGCGGTTCTACCGGCGCAACGCAGGAAATTGCGGAAGAAATGGATAAAGTAAAGAGTGCGGGAAAACCGATTGTTATTTCTATGGGAGATATGTGCGCCTCTGCCGGGTACTGGCTGGCCAGCAAGGGGGATTATGTTTTTGCCAATCCCGCTACGTTGACGGGGAGCATCGGTGTCTATATGGATTATATGAATGTTGAAGAGTTGATGAACAAATTGGGAGTGAAGAACGAAAAAATAAAGAGCGGTGCCCATAAGGACATCCTTTCCATGTACAGGCCCATGACGGAAGAAGAAAATGCAATGATTCAAAAAATGGTGGATGATATTTATGAGCAATTTGTAAAAACGGTTGCCGACGGACGCCGCATGGAACCGGAGAAAGTCAAAACTTTTGCGGACGGTCGTATTTTGACGGGCCAGCAGGCTATGGAACTCGGCTTGGTGGATGCCATGGGAAATTACTATGATGCCCTCAATTACGCTGCAGGCAGAGTGGGAATGGAAGGAGAAGAGATTCCCGTAAAAACTTATTCTTCCGGAACTTCTTTGAAAAATATACTTAACGGAGAAATGAAAAGTATATTAAAAGCAATGGTTGAGCAAATGAAGAGTGAGATGATCGGTGCCGTCAGTGAACAGCCTGTACCGTCCATCAGATAAGGAGCGACTAATGAATATCATTTTAGATTATGTATACCGGCTGATTACTTCACCTCTTTCGGCAATGGAAGAAATAACCGGCGGAGAAAAGCTGAAAGTAGGGGGAATTATCTGGCTGTTTGTCATTTTTCTGATTACTCTCTCGTCATTCAGAACGGGGCCCGGTATTGTGACGGAATTTATCGGGATGGTCATATCATTAGGAATCATTTTGCTCTTTCACAGTGCCATCATTGATTACTTTTCAGGACTTTTGGGCGGAAAAGGAACAGCGAGAGGAATCACTTCAGGGTTTATGAGCGCTTCTTTACCCTACGCTTTTTCCGTTTTCTTTACTTTATTGGAAAATTTCGGCTTGGAAGGAATTAACGGAATCGGGCTGTTTTTTATCAGCCTGTGGTGTTTTATTTTGGATATACTGGCCATCCGTGCCAATTACGGCTTCAGCAACGGTAAAGCATTCTTGATTGGAATATCTCCTTTTATTCTGGGGCTGGTACTGACTGTTGCCATACTTGTCTTAGGGGTTGTATCCGCTTTGGCAGGCTTGGCGGATATGCAGCAAATAGAAGGATTGATGGAGTCTATTTGACGGCAGGGACAGAACCGTCGTTTTATAAATATCAGTATTGGTAAATATGGTATAATAACTTAGTATTGTAATTTTATACATGATGAAAACAAAAATATAGAAGATAAATTCATATAGAAAATAAAATCTAATCGGGAGGTTTATATGTGCGGCATAATCGGTTATGTAGGAGATAAAAACGCAACAGATTTCATTATCGACGGGCTTTGCCGTCTTGAATACAGAGGATATGATTCGGCAGGAATTGCCATATATGAAAACGGAGAAATAAAAATAGAGAAAAAGGAAGGCAGACTGGACAATTTGAAAAAAGAATTGGCTGCTCGTCCTTTACACGGTCATATCGGTATCGGTCATACCCGCTGGGCTACTCATGGCCGTCCTTCCGACATAAATGCGCATCCCCACGGAGACGAGCATAATCATTTTGTCGTCGTTCATAACGGTATTGTCGAAAACTATATGGAACTGAAACAAAATCTGCTGGCAAAAGGTCATGTATTCAAGTCAGAGACAGACAGCGAAGTAGTGGCCCATCTGGCAGAAGATTTTGATGACGGTGATTTCTTGTCTACCGTCCGAAAAGTACTTTCCGTAGTCGAAGGAACTTACACTTTTCTGTTTTTGGACAGAGATGATCCGGATACAATTATTTGTTCAAAGAAATATAATCCGTTGATTATCGGCCTTGGAAAAGGGGAAAATTTTATAGCCTCCGATATTCCGGCGGTCATTAATCATACCCGTCGCGTTTACATCTTAAATGACGGAGAGATAGCGGTTGTCAAAAAAGACAGCGTATCCGTTTATGATGCCGACGGGCTTCCGATTTCTAAAAAAGTACAGGAAGTGACTTGGTCTGCTGAGGCGGCGGAAAAGGGCGGATATCCTCATTTCATGTTGAAGGAAATTTATGAACAGCCCAAAGCGGTACAGGATACGGTAAAAATCCATTTGAAGAAAGACGGAACCGTTCATTTTGATAATTTGAACTGGACCAAGAATAATCTTGAAAATATTGATTCCATCTTAATCACGGCTTGCGGAACGGCTTATCATGCCGGCTTGGTGGCGAAACATTATATTGAAAGATTCGTTAAAATTCCCGTTTCCGTGGAAATTGCATCGGAATACAGATACAGTAATCCTCTGACGAACGCAAGAACGCTCTGTATAGTTGTAAGTCAGTCGGGAGAGACGATCGATACACTGTCGGCATTAAAAGAAGCAAAACGGCTGGGAGCGCAAAGTCTTGCCATTACAAATTCCATCGGCTCTTCCATCGCTCGTGAATCGGATGCGGCCGTCTATACAATGGCCGGGCCGGAAATTGCCGTAGCATCGACAAAAGCTTATACGACACAGCTGGTTTCTTTATTAATGCTTTCTTTATATATGGGGCAGATAAAAGGAACGGTCACAGACGATTTGGTCAAAGAAATAACAACGGCATTACTTAATCTGCCGGAACAGATAGAAAAAGTTCTGCAGGAAAAGGACCATATGGCGGAAGTGGCAGATACATTGATCAAAGCGGAAGATATTTTCTATCTGGGACGGTTGATCGATTATACGATAGCCATGGAAGGTGCTTTGAAACTGAAAGAAGTATCCTACATCCATGCGGAAGCTTATGCGGCAGGTGAATTGAAACACGGGACTCTTGCCCTGATTACGGAAAAAACACCGATTATTGCCGTGGTAACTCAAAAAAATGTAACCTCAAAAATGTATAGCAATATACAAGAAGTTCGTGCGAGGGGTGCAGAAGTTTTAGGAATCGGCTATGAAGATGACGAGGAACTTGAAAAATGCACGACAGAGACGGTAAAAATTCCCAGAGTGGATGAATTTATTGCACCGATCCTTGCGGTGATTCCCATGCAGCTCTTAGCCTACTATACCAGCATTAAACGAGGAAATGATGTAGATAAACCGAGAAATTTGGCAAAGTCCGTAACAGTAGAATAAGGTGGCAATATGGATATTATATTTTCAGGGATTCAACCCAGCGGTTCATTAACTTTAGGAAATTATTTAGGGGCATTAAAGAATTTTATTCCTTTTCAAGACAAAGCGGAGTGTTACTATTGCGTGGTCAATCAGCATGCAATCACCGTACCGCAGGATCCGAAGTTACTCCATGAAAGGACGAGAAATTTGGCTGCCCTTTATATTGCAGCAGGAATAGATCCGGAAAAAGCGACTATTTTTGTTCAGTCTGAAGTTCCGGAACATGCAAAGCTCGGATGGATGATGATCTGTTCTGCCTATGTCGGCGAAATGGAGCGGATGACACAATATAAATCAAAGGCGCAAAAGGAAGAAAAAAAAGAAGGATTCATTCCCTTAGGTCTTTTGACATATCCTCCTCTTATGGCAGCAGATATCCTTCTCTATCAGGCCAACTTGGTTCCTGTAGGAGAGGATCAGCGGCAGCATATGGAAATTACCAGAGATTTGGCGGAGCGGTTTAATCGAAAATACGGAGAAGTATTCACCATTCCCGAAATGTGGGCACCTAAAGGCGGTGCCCGGGTGATGAGCCTGCAGGATCCGACAAGTAAAATGAGCAAGTCTGATGACAATGACTGGGCAACGATTCATATGTTGGATGAACCGGGAGTAATGATAAAAAAGATCAAAAGAGCGGTAACCGATTCTATCTGCCATGTTCATTATGACAAGGAAAACCAACCCGGAATATCCAATTTGATGAGTATTCATTCCGCCATTTCAGGAAAAACTTTTGAAGAGATTGAAGAAATGTATGACGGGCAGGGATACGGAACTTTTAAAAAAGATGTGGCGGATTTGGTGGCAGGAGAAATGAAGCCCATTCTGGAGAGATATAAAGAACTGGTAGGAAGTCCCGAATTGGATGCCATTCTTGATGAAGGCGCGGCAAAAGCAAGGGAAAAAGCAAGCATCACTTATGAAAATGCTTCTCGCGCCATGGGACTCTATCGATAATAGAAAGTAAAGAGCTGCGGTGAAATTCCGCGGTTTCTTGTTGCTCGTAAATAAATTTTTTACAAAACCGGGGGTGCATGGTAAAATACACATGTATTTTTACCGGAGGTGTTATTGTGAGTAAAAAAATTATTTATATGGTAACCGTTTTTCTTTGGTTATTTACATCCCTCACTGTTTCTGCGCAAACTCTTTCGGCAGGAATGACGGGGCAAGAAGTAAAAGAATTGCAAAAATCTCTTGCAGAGGCAG
This sequence comes from uncultured Dialister sp., assembly GCA_900545785.1. GTDB lineage: Bacteria > Bacillota > Negativicutes > Veillonellales > Dialisteraceae > Dialister. The sequence goes on from URAA01000012.1 coordinate 19,523, forward strand.
GTTATTTAGCAAGAACGGCAGATGGAGATTACGGATCGACCACGAAAAAAGCAGTAACGGAATTTCAAAAAGACCATGGTTTAAAAGTTACCGGAACAGCCGATGATAAGACACAGGCTGAAATAAAAAAAGCAAAGAGCGGAAAACGCAGAAAGGGCGGCGGCATTGTGTATGCCAAAGGCAATCGGGGCAATATGATTGCAGATCTGCAAAATAAACTGAGGGCTGCCGGATATTTAAAGGATCAGACCGACGGAGTTTACGGCAATGCTACGGAAGCGGCGGTAAAAAAGCTTCAGAAAGATTACAACCTTCCCGAATCGGGAGCCGTTGATGAAGAAACGGCAGATGTTCTTAAGGCAGGGAAAAAATCGAAAAAAGTTTCGGTAAAAGTGAAAAATAATAAAGAAGATAAAAAAGAATCTTCCGGAAAACCTCTGCAGGTAGGGGACAGAGGAAAACATGTAGCAGCTCTTCAAAATAAATTACTGCATCACGGATATAATCCCGGCGGTTCAGACGGAGTTTATGGGAAAGATACAGAAAAGGCGGTGCTCAAGTTACAGAAAGATTCCGATTTAAAGGAAACGGGAAAAGCTGATGATAATGTTTTGAAACTTTTACAGGAAATGCCTCAATTTACAGGGAAATATAAAAAGGTATTTCATATGAAATCGACAGCCTACACTCCCTTTGACAGCGGCGGATCGGGAATGACCGCTTTAGGAAATTATGCGGGGAAAGGACATGCCGCAGTGGATCCGAAAGTAATCCCTCTGGGAAGT
>URAA01000013.1 GCA_900545785.1 uncultured Dialister sp.
GCACAAAATAAAGTGACTTCCAACACGAATAACGGTTTCTTCATTGCCTGCGACAAAGGAAGAGCGGAATTTCAAGCCAACGATTTTTCCATCGGTATTTCCACTTACTGCGATGCATTGATAGAAGAGGAGGGAATTGCCGTCATTGCCTCTCCCCAGCTTCTTTCCACCATCAAGATGATGCCTCCCGGACCGGTCGTGATGGAACAGAAAAAAGGAGAAACGGCGGTCACTTTCAAAGCAGGATCGTACAGCGCCCGCTTTCCGACGAGAGATGACGAGGATTTCCCGAACGTAAGCGAAATCGATCACGCCAACCATGCGGATATGAAATGCAAAGATCTGGCCGAGCTGGTCGGCATGGTTTCCTTTGCAGCGTCCACGGATATTAAAAATCCCATATTCGTCGGCATCCTCTGCGAAATAGAAGGAAATAAAATCACCATGGCCGCCACCAATTCACACAGGCTTGCGGTGAAAGAAATGACGCTTGAAAAAGAAGCGCAAGGCACGGGCCGTTTCATCGTTCCCGCCTATGTCCTTCAAGAAGTGGTCCGCATGTTCCCTTCCGACGAAGATGCGGCGGTGGAAATTTCATGGGCAAGCAAACATGTGGCATTCACCTTCCGAGACACCTATTTCGTATCCAATCTGATCAACGGCGAATATCCGGATTACAAAAGAGTATTCCCCACGACCTTCGACCTGCATGCCACCTTGGATCTGAAAGAATTTGAAGAAGCGGTCCGTTTCGTCAGCCCCATTTCAAGAGATATGAGCTACAAAACGATCAATTTCGAATTTTATGAAGGGGAACTCAAAGCGTATGAAGAAGATCCCGATCTGGGAAGGTCGGAAACGTCGATCCCTGCCGAACTGGACGGAGATGATGTGCGGATCATTTTCAACTGCATCTATATCGAAGACATCCTGAAACATTCCAAAGGGGACAAAATCATCCTCCACGTGAAAAAGAGCGGGCCCATGGTGGTAGAGCAGGAAGAAGACAAAACATACCGCTATGTGGTGACTCCCATGAGGGGCCGCTGATATGAAAGAAATCAAGATGCACGGCGAGTATATAAAGCTCGACCAGGCGCTCAAAAAAGAAAACATCATCGCTTCCGGCGGCGAGATCGGATATTTCCTTCAAGATCATCAAGTCTTCCTCAACGGAGAAAAAGTGCATGAAAAAAGGAAAAAACTCCGCCCGGGAGATATCCTTCAAATAGATGGAGAAAAATATAACATCACCGAGGAAATAAAATGAAATGCCGCGAAGTACGGCTCATTGAAATAAGAAACTTCAAAGACAAAACCGTCAATCCCGCAGAAGATCTGACAGTCCTCACGGGGCGAAACGGGACGGGAAAAACAAATATACTGGAAGCCGTTTCCGTCGCATCCTTGGGAAAATCTTTCCGCACCGGAAGAGACGAAGAACTCATCCGGCTGGGACAGCGGGAAGGCACGATCATCGTCGACTACGAAGTACGAAACGTCACTCACCGCCTCAAGATCAAACTGTCTAAAGAAAAGGGCAAAAAAATAACCCTCAACGACACGGCGATCAAGAAAAAAGAAATGATGGGCCTGTTCAGGACCGTCCTCTTCACCCCCGACGAAATGCAGCTCATCAAAGGAGGCCCCCAAGGAAGACGGCGTTTTATCGACCTTGAAATATCGCAGGCAAGCCCCCGTTACTATGAAGAAATTCTTCGGTATCTCCAAGCGGTGCGCCAAAGAAATGCGTCATTCAAAGAAGCCCTCTTCAGGGGAATCAAACCGGAAATAGACATCTGGGACATGCAGATCGCAAAGGGCGCCGCCTACATCGTCAAAAAAAGGAGAGAAACCCTCCGAAAAATGAACCGCCTCCTCGCTTCCATGGAAAATTTCCTCACCGAGGGAAAAGAAACACTGGAAATAGAATATAAAAAAAGCGGCGGAGAAGAAAATAAAACAGACGAAGAATGGTACCTGAAAGAACTGGCAAAAAGAAGAGAAGAAGACGGCCGTTTCTGCCATACATCGGTCGGTCCGCACAGAGACGACCTGCTATTCAAAATGAACGGCCTCGATCTGTCCGCCTACGGATCCCAAGGACAGCAAAGAACGGCGGTGCTTGCCATGAAATTGGGAGAATTGGAATTCATCAAAGAAGAAACGGGAGAATATCCGGTGCTCCTCTTGGACGACGTAGGAAGCGAACTGGACGAAAAAAGAAGAAATTCCCTTTTTGAATATATTAAAAATAAAAATATCCAAACCATCATGACCGCCACCGATCCCTTCCGAGGAAATTTCGGAAAAGAAATAAAAATAGAAGAGACGGAAACCGAACATGAGGAACGATCATGAAAAATGAAGCACCCGGGGAAGATCAAACAGAAGATAAAGAAGAAGAATTGTAGATAAAAGAAAAGAAGTAAAAAAGCCGCCTTGTCAGTAGAGGCGGTTTTATAATGCAAGGGAATTGTATTTTCTTCTTATATTTCTATATATATTGATTGTCCCCTATGGATCTTGATCTTCTTATTTCTCCATATCGGAAAATTTTGTTTCTGCCATTTGGCGGAGCGTTGTTTCCGCTTCTCTTAAAGTGATATTTTTCAGCGGTTTGTGAATGAGAAGGGCGAGGAGAATTCTTTTATTCAGGGCGGAGTCTGTTTTTTGGAAGATTTTTTCTCTCAGGTTTTGGATCAGTTTTTCTCTTGCTTTTTCGTAAGTTTCATAGGAAATACGGATATTTTTTCCTTTTTTCTCTATTTCTTCTTTGCAGTTTTCATAACGGTAGTGGGGATTTTCTTTTAAGACGAGGAGGACGTTTCCTTCCATGGTTCGTTCCCATTTATTTTCGCAGCGGAGGCAGATCATTTCTTCTTTCGGGATGAGCATGCCGCAGCCGGGACAGGGGTGCCAGCCTGCCGTTGTTTCCGCTTTGTCTTTTTGGTAGGCTCGGGCGATCAGTTTTTGGAAGGTTTTTTGCAGTTTTTCGTCTTTGATATGGAGGGCCGTCCATTTCCGGATGTCTTCTTTTTCTTTGTCCGTGATGTCCCGATCGTACAGTTTCTGATAGTAGCTGATTTTTTCGTTGATTTTGTCGATGCTTGTATGTCCTTCCGCGTCTTTTTTCGGTGGGCCTGCAAGGAAGCGGATGTCGGTGAAACGTTTTCCGTATTCGTCTTCTCTGATTTTTCGGATGAGCTCTGCTTTCATCATGAAAAGATGCTGTGTCAGAGCGGAGTTGGTGACGTAGATGTAGAGGGTGTTATTTTTTCCGTACCCGATGTAGGAATATTTCGCAAGATCTTCGCCGATGATGTCTTTCCATTTCTTTTGGAGGCGGAAGTGGAGGAATGCGTCAGAGTGAAAGAGTTTTTTCCCCGAGCCGGAAAGTTCGAAAGACTCGGAAATATCTTTCATGGAATTGTATTCTTTTCTGTATTTGTCCATAGGGCCTCCTTTGTTTCCATTATAACACTTGCAGGGATTGTCGCAGAAACGGTGGAGACGTTATAATAAAATAAAGAGATCATTTTTATAAAGGAGGCAGTCATGGAAAAAGATGCGGTCATGGAAGTCATCAAGAACGGAAAAATCGATATAGACAGGTACCGAGTGAAAGAGGGAGAGAAGGTCGATCTGAAAAAGTACAGCACGAAGAGAGATTTGGATATCGACAAGGAGGAGGTGAAGGAGAAATATTTCCCTGAGGTCATGGAGAGGCTCAAGGAGTATCAGGAAGCGCTCTATGCAGAGGATTCTTACGGTCTTGTGGTCGTTTTGCAGGCCATGGACGCCGCAGGCAAGGACGGCATCGTGAACCATGTCTTTTCCAGTCTGAATCCCGGGGGCGTCACGGTGGTGTCGTTCAAGCAGCCTTCCATAGAAGAGAAGGATCACGACTATATGTGGCGGATCAACAAAGCTCTTCCTGCAAGAGGAAATATCGGGATCTTCAACCGTTCTCATTATGAAGATGTGATCGTCACCCGTATCCATGATCTGATCAAAAACAGCCAGCTTCCGGAGCAGCTGATCAGCAAAGATATCTGGAAAGAACGGTTCGAGCAGATCAATAATTGGGAAAAGTATCTTTGTCAGAACGGGTTCAAAATGATCAAAATTTTCCTTCATGTATCGAAGGAGGAGCAGCAGGACCGGCTCATCGACAGGATCATCACGAAGGAAAAGAATTGGAAGTTTTCTCTTTCCGATATCAATGAACGGCAGTATTGGGACGATTACCAGAATCTGTATCAGGAAATTTTCGAAAAAACGTCGACGGAGCTGTCCCCGTGGTATGTGGTGCCTGCGGACAACAAGTGGTTCACCCGTTATGTGGTGGCCCTCATCACGACGGAAGCGCTCCGAAAAATCGATCCGCAGTATCCCGAATTGTCTCCCGAGCTGAAGGAGCATTTGGAAAAATTCAAGAAGATGATCGCCAAAACGGGGGCAAAGTCACTGGAGGAAATCAGAGAGGTCATCGAGAAAACGGAGGAAGAGAAGAAGTAATAAAATTAAAAATAATAACAGTAATATATAAAGGGAAGTCCGTTTAAAGGAGGTCCTCTATGGAGAATCCTGAGAAAGTGAAAATAGACATCTGCCGTTACCGCGTGAGGGAAGGCGAGTCGATCCATTTGAAAAAATATCCCACCGCTTGTGATATTTCTATCGACAAGGAAATGGTAAAAACCGTGCTTATGCCGGAAGCGCTGGAAGAACTGAAGGTAAATCAGGCAAAGCTTTACGCCCAGAGCAGTTACGGCCTCATCATCGTACTTCAGGCGATGGACGCCGCAGGCAAGGACGGGACGATCAAGCATGTATTTTCCCATCTCGATCCGAACGGCGTGAAGGTGGTGTCTTTCAAGCAGCCGTCGACGGAAGAACGGGATCATGACTATATGTGGCGGATCAATAAAGCACTGCCCCGCAGAGGAGATATCGGTATTTTCAACCGTTCCCACTATGAAGACGTGGTGGTGACCCGGGTCCATGATCTGATTGCAAGCGACAAGATACCGAAAGATCTGGTGGACAAGCATATCTGGGAGGTGCGGTATCGTCAGATCCGCGACTGGGAGCGGTATTTGTCGGAAAACGGATTTCCCATGATCAAAATTTTCCTTCATTTGTCAAAGGACAAGCAGCGGGACCGTCTGGCGGAACGCATCCTGAACAAGCAGAAGAATTGGAAATTTTCACTGGCGGATATCAATGAAAGGCGGTTCTGGGACAGGTATCAAAATCTGTACAGCGAAATGATTTCCGAAACGTCGACGGAGCGGGCGCCGTGGTATGTGGTGCCTGCCGACAATAAATGGTATACCCGCTATGCGGTGTCCCAAATCGTCTTGTCCGCTCTCCGGCATATTGCGCCGAAGTTTCCTGAAATGTCAAAAGAAGTGAAGGATCAGCTGGAAGAATTCCGACGGCTCATCCAAGACGGAAAAGTAGGCATGATAGAAGAAATGCAGGACATGAATTTATAAGATTATTAAATTTTTCAAAAAAATAAAAAAATAGCCCGAAAAGGGTACACAAGGGTTGACTGTTTCGAGTATAATAGATATACAAAAATATATAGGGTTCCCGAGAGAAGTTTTCTTTAGAACAGAAAGGAGTTCATCATGAAAAAAATCGTACCCTTAGTAGCATTGTTGGCAGCAGTGAGCATCGGTGTTTCCGCTTCGCCGCAGACGACTTTTGAAAAAGGTCAGTGGGAAGTCAATGCAGGCATGTGGGATGCCAAAGCACGTTCAAGCGGCTTTAAGTCCGGCGGAGAATGGGATTTCAACGGCGGCGTGACCTACGGTCTTTCCGACAGAACGGCAGTGCAGTTCCAGTATTACAATCTGGATACGGACAACACCGGCGGAGAAAGCATGGAATTTAACTACATTTACAGCCTTCGTCCCGATGTAGCGGCTTATGCAGGCTACAACCGTGTTTCCATGACGGGACTCCCGAGCACGCTCTTCGGCAAAACCAAGAGAGAAAACAGCATTTTCCAGATCGGCCTTATCGGAAGAAAACATCTGAATGAAGATCTCGATCTTTACGGCAAAGTGGCTCTCGGCACGGACAGCACCACCATCTGGGAAGCAGGCCTGAATTATGAAATCGACGACAATCTTGATGTCAATGCAGGATACCGCTACATGAATACAGAAGCAGGTCCGGACAGAAATATGTCCTACTCCGGCTGGCTCGCAGGCGTTTCCTACCGTTTCGGCGGCGGATCTTCCTATGACTACGGCCGCTATGACAGAGAAGAAACGACGGTAGTCACCACCACCACCGCTCCGACCTATGAAGAACCGGCTCCGGTAGAAAATGACTACTACTTCAACAGCATTCATTTTGCAAGCGATTCCGACACCCCTGCAGCGGATCAGAAAGCGAACCTTGACGAATTCGTTGCAAGAGCAAAAGAAACGGGCCATACCTTCAAACTGGTAGGACGCACCGATTCCGACGGAGATGCAGCTTACAATGACGACCTTTCCATCCGCAGAGTAAGAAAAGTTGCCGAATATGCAACCGACCGCGGCGTCAGCGTTGACAAGCTCGTAGGCATGTACAAAGGCGAAGCGGAACCGACCGAAACAAACGCTACGGAAGAAGGAAAAGCAAACAACAGAAGAGTCGATATCTACGAACACCGTTAATCAAAATAAAGGATCCTCCGCAAGGGGGATCTTTTTTATTGCTCTCATAAAGGCAAGCCGTCATATTTTATCGTAAGGAAATCATGAAAAGGAAAAATTGTTTCCCGTGAAACATGAGAATAAAAATTACCGAAGCGCGAGGGGAAAAATTTATTAAAAGGAGGAAAAGTTTTGACAGACTGATAAAGGAAATAAAGAATATCAACTTCTTCAAGAAAAGGATCTGAAAAAACTCGCTCACAAAAAGCGGAAAAGAATTCCGTGAAATAAACAAGGAATGAAGGCCAATATTTTTTTAAAATGATGATTGCCTCGGATTTTTCAAAAAGAACGGAACGGGAAAAATCCGGTTGCAAAACAAGAAAAAAGAGAGCTGCAAGATGTAAAAAAAGAGAAATGACGGAACAGATTTTTGTGACATGCAAGATTTAATTTTCCAAACGGCTCCTTTCCTGATGATTCCAAAGGGAGGGAAACGGAAATAATTCATTTCTAAAATAAGGAAAAAGAGATCTGTCAGATACGAAAAAAGTGAAATCTCCCATGTGATTTTTCTCTACATACTGTTTCTCCTTTCTTACAAAGAGACAGCTGAAGAAATTCAATGACAAAAAAAATAATAAAAAAGGATCCGCCCTAAAAAGAGCGAACCTGCTCGGAATGTCCCTATTGTTTCCCGTGAAACATGAGAACGTTTTATAAATGATGATTTCATAGGCGCTATCAGAAATAGTATTGACCGGAAGAATTTCATTTGCAAAAGTAAGAAAAAAGTATCTGTCAAATGACAAAAAATAGGAATGACAGTTTTTATTTTAAAAGAGAGGAAATAAAAAGATTGAACTTTCAAAAAGGACGGGAGGGAAAACTTCTTTTACGAAATGCAAAATGAAAAGGAAAAATGGTAGGAGCAAAAATTCTGCAAGGAAAAAACTAAATAAAAAGATCAGCCTTATGGAGACCGATCTGTTTAAACAGTTTATTTTGTTTCCCGTGAAACATGAGAATTTTTCCTGAAGCGGATCCCCGGAAGAAGGAGAAGGAAGCTTGCCATAAGTCCCGGGAAAAGAGGATTTCCCACTTCGGGAAGGAAGAGGGACAGAAGGGATACCGCCGTGCTTCCTGCCATGGAAATAAGAACCCGGCTTTTTTCCAAACGGTGAGGAAAGAAAATCGCCAAAGTGAAAGGAAGAAAGATGCCTCCTCCTCGGAGCGCCATGGAGAGATAATTCCAGAAAAGAATTTCCGATCCTCTGTTCATGATCGCAAGGGCAAAGGAGAGAATCATGACGGAAAGGACGGACATCCTTGTGATGAGGAGCGTTTTTTTATCATCTTTCATGGGAATGAAATAAGGAAGAATATCTTTTGAAATCATCGTTCCGATACCGAGAGACAGGCCGCCGATGCTCCCCAGAAGGGAAAGGACGATACCGCCCAAAGCAAGCCCTGCGATGAGGGGCGGTGCATAATGAATGAGAAAAAGAGGAAGGACGAGGATCGGCGTTGCAGAAGGTTCGGCAACGGACATATACATCCCTGCGGCAACGGAAGGAAGGCCCACGGGGATCGTGATGAGCGCCGCAAGGAAACAGCCTTTTGCCGCTTCCTTCGGAGTGAGGGCGGAAAAAATGCACTGGATATACGTCTGGGTGCAAAGGATTCCGATGATGACCGAAAACAGGGCGGAAAGAGAAGAAGAAAGACCGTTTCCGAAAAGATGAAAATTTCGAAGAGGAATCGTATCAATGTCGGGAGAAGTCATCAAAAAATAAAGAGCATAACCGCCTGCAGCGAAAAGGGAAATAAAAAGGATCGCCGTTTTTAAAAGTCCTTCCACGGCGGCACCTTTCATACCACCGAAAAGAGTGTACAAGATGACAAGGATCATGAGAAGGAAAGCGGCAGGTACGGGAGAAATTCGGAAAAGAGAAGAAATGATTTCTATTCCCGGAAGGGCGCTTGCCACGGCGGAAAGAAGAATGCCGAGAGAGGAAATCACCGACGCAAGGAGGCCTCCCGTTTTTCCGTAGTGAAGAGACAGAAATTCGGGGATCGTCACCAGTGACGTTTCACGAAGACGGCGGGCGTAGAAAAGTCCCATGATGATGAAAGCGATGCCGCTTCCCAAAGTGAACCACCACCCCGAAAGGCCTTGTGAATACGCAAGCTGTGCCGTCCCTGCCGTCGCCCCTCCGCCGATGATCGTCCCTGCGATGCTTCCTGCCACAAAAGGTGCTTTGGCAGAACGGCCGGACAGCGAATATCCCGACGAGGACCGGATGGAAGAAGACGCATGATATCCCGCTCCGATGACGAGAAAAATGACGGCGCTCATGATGCATATATGAAGAAAGGTAAGTTCCAAACAGATCAGCTCCTTTTCATTTCATTATAACAAAAGGAAAGAGAAATATCGGGGAAAAGGGAAAATCATTTTCAGTCAGTTGTCATCTTATCATCTTTTGAATGGAAGGTTTGAAAAATGTTTCCCGTGAAACATGAGAAATGAATTTTGAAATAAGAAAGGAAAAAATAATTTATCAAAAACGAGCTCCTCTTATTTTTCAGATAAGGAAGAAATAATTTCCGCCGCCCTTTCTTTTTGACGGGAGCAAAACGAGATATTTTTGAAATGAGACTTTTATCGGAAGGACTGATTTTCTTATTTTTTGAAACGGCAGATCCGAAAATAATATTTCCTTACAAAAGAGAAAGAGTTCCTTTTTCAAACAGCAAAAATCATTCCGATGAGGAGACGTCAATTTGTTTCCCGTGAAACATGAGACAAAGATTTCTTGAAACCGAATTTCCCGAGGAGGAAAAAAGGACGCCCTTTTCATGGAAAGAGAGAGGCTGAATTTTTTGAAAAAGGGTTTTCCCTAAGGAGAAATGATTTTCAGGATGCCGTTTTCTTCCGTAAAGACGGGGAAAATCGTCCCCTTACGATGAAATAGGTCATGTGTTATAATAGGGTTGGTTTATCATGAAAGGATGGAAATCATGGGGAGAATCATCAGCATCATCAACCAGAAGGGCGGCGTGGGCAAAACGACCACGGCAGTGAATTTATCCGCCTACTTGGCAGACAAAGGATATAAGACGCTTCTTGTGGACGGCGATTCGCAGGGAAACGCTACGAGCGGCCTTTCGAAAAATGTCACCGTCAGGGCCACCGTGTATGATGTGCTTTTGAATGATGAAAACCCGGATAACGCCATCGTGAAGACGAATATTAAAAACCTTTTTCTTCTGCCCTCTTCCATCGATCTGGCAGGGGCGGAAATAGAAATGGTGGCCATGGAAAATCGGGAATTTCTCATGAAAAAGAAACTCGACGAAGTGAAAGACCGCTATGATTTCATTTTCATCGACTGCCCCCCGTCTTTAGGCCTCATGACATTGAATACCCTCGTGGCGTCCGAATCGGTGCTGATTCCCATCCAGGCGGAATTTTATGCACTGGAAGGGCTGACCCAGCTGATGAAAACCATTCAGACCGTGACAAGGAAATTCAATCCTTCCCTTTCCGTATTCGGCATTTTGCTCACCATGTTTGACGGCAGGATGAACCTGTCCCTCCAAGTGGCGGACGAAGTCAAGAAATATTTCGGAGACAAAGTATTCAAGACGGTGATCCCCCGGTCGGTGAAACTTTCGGAAGCGCCGGGTTTCGGGGAATCCATACTGACCTATGCCCCCCGTTCCAAAGGGGCGGAAGCATATAAAAAATTATCTCGCGAGGTGATAAAACGTGCCTAAATTAAGAAAATTGGGAAAAGGACTCGATGCACTGTTCGGCGAGGACAAAGAGGAAAAAGCAACGGAATTTATTTCCACCGCCCTCATCGTTCCCAATGAATGGCAGCCTCGACGGGAATTTGAACCGGGCGCCTTGCAGTCTCTTTCGGATTCCATCAAAGAGCACGGCGTGGTCCAGCCCGTCATTGTAAGAAAAAAAGATGATCATTACGAACTCATCGCAGGAGAAAGACGCCTCCGCGCCGCCGAGCTGGCAGGACTTACGGAAATCCCCGCCCTTGTACGGGAATACACCGATCAGGAAACGGCGGAAATTGCCCTCATTGAAAATTTACAAAGAGAAGATCTGAACCCTTTGGAAGAGGGCATGGCGTATCAGCGGATGATCGACGAATATAAATTTACCCAGGAAAAAATGGCGTCCCTTATCGGGAAAAGCCGTTCCTATGTGACAAATATGATCCGCCTTCTCGACTTATGCGACGAAGTGAAAGAATTGATATTTGCAAAAAAACTGACTGCCGGACAGGCAAGACCTCTCTTAGGTCTTCCGAGCGGAGCGGAGCAGGCGGCACTGGCAAGACGGATCGTGGAAGAAGATCTGTCGGCACGAAAAATAGAAGAAATCCTCCGCAACGGCAAAACGGGAAAAAAACAGACAACGGAAAATAAAGCCGACGCCCATCTCCGTGAACTGGAAGAAAACCTCCTCATGGCGGTGGGAACAAAGGTCCGCATCAAGATAGGAAAAGGAAAAAACAGCCACCGCGGCACGATTTCCCTTTTCTTCAAAAACGATCAGGAATTTGAGCGGATCACAAACATTCTGAGGGGTGAATAAGATGGACATGTGGAATTTCAGCGTCGATTATCAGGGCGTATACTCCGTCTTGGGAGTCATCCTCATCGTCCTCCTCCTCTTCCTTATCGCCCAGTTCATCCTCCTGCGGTCAAGAGTGAACAGGCTTCACAATAAATACAGATATTTCATGGCAGGTGAAGAAGGGAAATCTTTGGAACTGAAACTGTCCACGGAAATCCGCCAGCTTCGGGACATGGTGGAATCATCGGAAAGCATGCTCCATCAGCAGGAACTTCTGGCGACCATGCAGCTCCAGTCCTTCCAGAAAACGGCGCTCGTCCGGTATGACGCTTTCGACGATACGGGAGACAAACTTTCCTTCTCCCTCGCTCTCCTGGACGGAAAAAATAACGGCGTCGTCATTTCCTCCCTCACAGGGCAGGACACGTCCCGTATGTACGCCAAAGAAATCAGAGGCGGAGAAGCCCGGGAATCCCTCTCCGCAGAAGAAGCGGAAAGCATCCGCCTTGCCATGACCACCCTCATGCCCGATATGGCGGAACGAAGCGCAGGTAACGAAAACGCTTCCCTCAGAATCGACAGGACGGACAATTAATCCTTAGAAACGAAGGAATTTTATGATTAAACAAGAAAATCAGGAAACCGGAGAAATCACGGTCACTCTCACGGGAGAAGAAGTGAAAAAATACAAGCTCTACGCCACAGGCCTCGCGGCACTCATGGTCCTTTCCATAGGCGGAGCGGCTTGGTCGGTCCTTTCCATGACTTCTCTCCGGAGCGAAAACGAGCTTTACAGAAACCAGCTGAAAATGGCTGACGAAAAAATGAAAGATCTGGAAAGCAAGACACAGACGGTTGAAAAAATCAGCGAACAGCTGCAAAATCTGATGAATACCCCCTCTCAGGATTCACAAAACGGCATCGGCGGCGCATCCACCGTGCCCGATATTGCAAGAACGGAAAATACGGAAAGACGGCGGTTCAAAAGCATCGGCGAACTTCTGAAACAAATCCGCAGCCTTGACGAAAGACTGGACAAACAAATCAAACTGCTCGTCGACCTGAGATCGGAATTCATGAACCGCAGCTACGGCGTATCAGGCCTCACCTTCGAAGAAAACGGCCCCGAACCCGTCGCATGGCCCGTAAGAGGATCCATCTCAAGCTACTACGGCTATCGGGGAAGCCCCGGCGGCTACGGCTCCTCCTACCATGAAGGCGTGGACATAGCAGGCGACTACGGCATGCCCATCTCCGCCACCGCACCGGGCATCGTAAGCTATGCAGGCTGGGTGGACGGCTACGGCTACCTGGTAGAAGTGAAACACGCCAACGGCTTCGTCACCCGATACGGCCACAACTCAGCCATTCTCGTAAAAGAAGGCCAAAACGTAGACCGCGGCACCGTCGTCGCCCTCATGGGAAGCACAGGAAACAGCACGGGCCCCCACTGCCACTATGAAGTGCGGATCAACGGAAATTCCGTCGACCCCCTCTACTCCCTTCAAGGACAATACTGACACCAAAAGATCCGTTCTCTCGAAGGGGACGGATTTTTTTTAATTCATAAAAAGAAAAGAGAACAAAAATGACAGAAGAAAAACTGTATTTCGCCTCAGACTACATGGAAGGCGCCCTTCCGGACATACTGAAAAGACTGGAAGAAACAAATATGGAACAGACCGCAGGCTACGGAGAAGACGAATATTCCGCCCAAGCAAAAGAAAAAATAAAAAAAGCCTGCAACGCCCCGGAAGCAGACATTTATTTCCTCATCGGCGGAACACAGACAAACCTTCTTGCCATCAGCGCCCTTCTCTCCCCGTGGCAAGGCGTCATGGCAACGGAAACGGGCCATATCGCCGTCCACGAAGCAGGCGCCATCGAGCACGGCGGCCACAAAGTACTGACACTTCCCCATAAAAACGGAAAAATAGAAGCAAAAGACATCGCCTCGTGCATCAAAAAATGGGAAGACGATGCAAACAGAGACCACATGGTGATGCCCGGTATGGTCTACCTCTCCCACCCGACCGAATACGGCACCCTGTACACCAAAAAAGAACTGGAAGACATCAGCGCCGTCTGCCGTGAAAAGAAAATCCCCCTCTACCTAGACGGCGCAAGACTTGCCTATGCCTTAGGATCGGAAGAAAACGAACTCACCCTTCCCGACATAGCCCGCCTTTGCGATGCCTTCTACATCGGCGGAACAAAATGCGGCACCCTCTTCGGCGAAGCCTTAGTATTTCCAAAAGCGGAAACGGCCCCGCACTTCATTTCTTTCATGAAAATGAAAGGCGCCGTCCTCGCAAAAGGCAGGATCACCGGCATCCAGTTTGACACCCTCTTCACGAATGACCTCTACACAAAAGCAGGAAGACACGGCGTAGAAACGGCAAACCTCATCAGAAAAGCACTCAAAGAAAAAGGATACGAACAAGTTTATGAAAACAACACAAACCAGATATTCCTCGTCCTTTCCGAAGAAAAACTGAAACAATTAGAAAAACATATCACCTTCGGCTTCTGGGAAAACAAAGAAGAGGGCAAAAAAATCATGCGCATAGCCACAAGCTGGGCAACAAAAAAAGAAGACGCAGAAAAACTGATCAACCTCCTGTAGAAAAATAGAAATCAACCCGCCGATTTTCAAAGCAAAATCATAAAAAAAGGAAATGATGGAACAGGAAAAACGGATATAAAGAAAAAGAAAAAACTGTTCCAGAGTCGACTACCGGAACAGTTTTTTCTTATCTTGCTTTGTACCGTTCTATAGGAATACGTAACTTAAATGCTTTCAGCCCATAACTGCTGGCAAAGATACGTTTACCTTTTACGGTAATATATGGAGTATAAATTATAATGTATGCTCCGTTTGAAGCTTCCATGGGATCACCTCCTTTTAAGTAGAAGTTTGTCCCTTTTGCAACGTTCAAACGGATATGATATACTTAATTTGCAGTGTATAAGTATAGTCGACTCATATCCGTCGATTAGCAAGAGGGCCAGCCACGGAAGTGTGAGCTGGCTATTCTTGTTTTATTTCAGACTTTAAATTGTCCAAAAAATCAGGTAGCATTTTTTCGATATACAATTTGATATAAGCTACATCCTTTTCAGTAACATCACCGGGAATATAAAATCTTGCTACTTTTTTACCAAGTGTAGGTATTTCAAAATTATACCCGCCTTCCTGTTGATAAGAAGAGGAACTTTCATTTTGCACGTCACTGTTACTGGTTTCCTCGGCAGATGTGTTTTTTTCTGGATCATTTGGATTATCTTCAATGGCATCAAAACATAAAACCCCATTTTTGAGTAAGCCTAAATAGGATGCACTTTCAATAAAACACTCTGCAGCGATATCCTTCACCCTTTTTATAATACGATATTCATTCATTAATATATTGGAAAGTTGTTCTTTCGGAGGGATCGCTTTATCCTTGAATCGTTCTATCAACTTTTCATACAATGGAGGCTTACTAAAGGATTCTATCAAAAGACGTTGAGTTTCTTCTGGTCCATCTGGGGGATAGATAATATGCCTTGCTAACTCTGTCAATTGCACTGTACTCCCACCGGTTGTAATAAATCCATATTGTTTGGATGCACTGATACGAGTAGTAAATGACTTAGTCGTCGGACTCGTTAATTTCATTTTGTCCAAAATGCTGGCGTATGATACGGATTTCCCGCCAAAAGTATCTATTAGCTTTATAAAATCACAACATTCAGAAATTGATACTGCAGGGTAAAGCGAACTTTTCTCACGTTGTTTATTTAGTGAATTTTTTTCAGCTGCCATTGTAGATCTCCTTTCTTAAATTTCGACTATACTATATCATACGCCTTAAATTAAGTCAACAAAAATCTGCAAAAAGGACTAAAAACATTTTTTTTATCTTTTACCGATTTTTTGTTCAAGTATTTATTGTTAAAAAAGCACGCATTGTGTGATTATTTTAATACTCAATGTGTATTATTTTACACATTGATAATTTATAAGTTTTAAGCCCGATAGAGAACTTACCGTATCGGGGTTATAAATGGGATCTTTAAATCTTTCGATATTTTCTACTTTTTTATTAAAACGGAACTGAATCGAGAAAGGGCTTCCCTTCCTGTTTTCTGTGTAATCTTTGTTGTCATCACCAATATTTCCTTGAGAATAATGCAAATTATATAATTTTTCTTGACTTCCCTTCGGAGCAAATCTCCTGAGGGAATTTTTTTGTTGTTTTATTATTTCCCGACGCGGTTTTAATAGGTCGGAACGCTGTCATCGGGAAAATATTTCCAGAGAAAAACGCTCCCGTGAAAAAGGAGCGTTTTGTTATGATCTTTTTTATCAGCTGTCCCGAAGGGCTCTTTTCAGGATTTTTCCTGTTGCATTTTTCGGAAGAGCGTCCATGGGAATGAATCTTCTCGGGATTTTGTAAGCCGCTATGTTTTTCTGCATATGGCGGCGGATTTTATCTTCGTCGAAAGGATAATTTTCTTTCATCACCACATAGGCCCATACGGACTGGCCGCGGAGGGGATCGGGGTGGCCGACGACGGCGCATTCGCCTACGCCTTCCACTTCGTAGATGCAGTCTTCTACTTCGCCGGGGTAAATATTTTCTCCGTTCATGATGATCAGATCTTTGATGCGGTCCACGATGTAAATGTATTTGTCATCATCCATGTACGCCAAGTCTCCCGTGTGGAGCCAGCCGTCTTCGGTGATGACTTTTGCCGTTTCCTCCGGCTTTTTCCAGTACCCTTTCATCACATTGTCGCCTTTGACGAGAAGTTCGCCTACCGTACCGGGCACATAAGGGCCTTCTTTGTCGGTGAGAATTTTCACTTCCACTCCCGGAAGAGCGGGGCCGACGGTGAGATATTTCGGCTTTTTCGTGGGAAGTACCGCAACGACCGGGGTTGCTTCGGTGAGGCCGTATCCTTCTTGGACGGGATGTTTGAACCGGCGGAAAAATGCCTGCGCCACCGGCTGGGGAAGAGATGCGCCGCCGGAAACGAAAGTGTGGACGGTTTCCATATCTTTCGGATCCCCTCTCCTTGCCAGAAGATTGTAGAGAGGAGGAACCATGATCGCCATGGTCACGCCGTATTCTTTGATCGTCCTGATGATATCCCCGGGATTTTTCGAGCGGAGAAGCACTTGCGTCGAATGGTGATAGAGTGACGCCAGAACGACGACGGTCAGGCAGTAGCAGTGGAACATGGGAAGAACGCAGAGCACCTTGTCATCGCTGTTCATGGGAATGAGGGCGCTGTACTGTTCCACATTGCGGACTTGGTTTTTGTGAGTCAGCATGGCGCCTTTCGGACTTCCCGTCGTGCCCGATGTATAGACAAGGGCGCAAGTGTCGTCTTCGGTGATATCCGACGGGAACGGCGGCGCTGACGGTGCATTTTCAGAAAGAGCCCGATCATTCAGTTCCAAAATATCGATTAAAGGACAGGAAACGGTAAGAGCCGTGTCGGAAATGAGAAGAGACGATCCGCTGTCTTTTAAAATATAATCCACTTCCCGGTCCACAAGAGAATTGTTGATCGGAACGATGATGGCGCCGAGACTGATGACGCTCATATAGACATAAACGAATTCGGCACGGTTCGCGGTATACAGGCCGATCCTGTCGCCTTGGCGTACCCCCAGGGCATACAAAGTATTTCTATAACAATTTACGGCATGCTTGAGCTCACCGTAAGTGGCGGAGGATTCCCCGATAAAAGCAGGATGATTGGAATCCGCCGTTTCAAATATTTCATGAATAAACATAGAACACCTCACTTTTAATATGTTGTCATTTTAACAAAAATTAAATTTCTGTACAAATATATATTTTTTATGAAAGAAAAATGATAGAAAAACTAAAAATGAATTGGTATAATTTATACATCGTATAAAGGAGGATATCATGAGAACGACAATGACAGAAGAAGATGAAATCAGAGCGATTCATTACAAATATGAAATTCCGAAAGAAACGGTGAAAGAACTGCTGGATAGCGGCATCCGTTACGGAGACGTCGACAAAGCGGCACTCCTCTCCGCCATGACGGGAAAGGATATCCGAGAAATACTGGCCCTCCGAAAAGAAAATCCTTGGGGCAGGGTGGAAAAGAAGCTGGGCCTTGATGCACAAAGTTATGAAGAAAAGTACAATACGCACAGAGCAAACCGCCTCCACCGGTTCTACGGCATAGAAGAAGAAAGGGCAAAAAAAGCACTGGAAGAAGGGTACCCGAACCACTGGATCCGCCTCGCCTATCTTTTGGAAACAGAAACGGGAAGAAAAATGGAAGATATTTTGGCAGTGAGAAAGAAATCGGAAAAATGGAAACCTTGGGCAGAAAAAAATCTGGGAGTCAGCCAAGAAGATTTCGCAAGGCGGATCAAAGAAACAAGAAATCCGAGCTTGAAACCGAAAGAAGAAAAATAAAGAATAAGGAAAAACAAAAGAAAGGAAATATAAAGAAGTAAGAAGGGAATCATAAAGAAAAGATCAGGGTAATAAGAAATAAATAAAAAGAGAGAGGGTTTTCCTCTCTTTTTTGCCGGCATGATTTTGATTTTTCAGATGAATCTTTGCATATTCTTGTTTAATTAACGGGTACGGGAAAATCGGAAATGCATGGCGGAGGAAGTGAAATTTCTTTTATCCGTGAGGGGAAGTGTTTTTTCCGCTTTTTCCCGATTTCTTTTTATATATCCTGATTTCCTTGCGGTTACAATTCAAATCCGTCTGTTTCGTCGCTTGTTTTGTAGAGTCTTCTTGCTATGTCTTCATAATTCTCTTTCAGATGATAGATGATGAGATTCAGCGTTGTTCTTATGACTTCGCAGTCGAGGCGGTCCGGCCTTGAGGTGATGCATACGTCGAGGAAGGCGTTTTTGTCTTCCGTAACGATGTATTTGAAAATGGAATGTTCTCTGTTGTATTTGTTTAAAAAGTCCAAGAATGTTTTGTATGCCGGGCCTGCCGGGGCGAGGCCCAAGTGGACGCGGAGGACGGTGTACATGCTGTTGTTGGTGAGGACTGCTGCGACGAGGCGGTGTTTGTCTCCTCCCGGAACGGCGGTGATGAAAGCGACGGTGTCCATGTGATCATGGGTGTCTCTTCGTTGAAAAAAGTTTAAATTTTCTTTTTTCATGTAGTTTTCAAATATATCGGCTTTGAGATTTTTTCCCGGATTGAATGTGTCTCCCATGGTACCTCCTTCAGGAACGGGTTTTGTATTTTATTTATTATAACAGGTCGGGCGGCAGCAGGGGATTTTTTTCTGAGAAAATAAAGGGCAGGGGGGGAAAGGAACTCCGCAGGATTTCTTTGTGATGAAATTGATTGACGAGGGGGATGAAAAGGCGGCCTATTTCTTTTGAAGAAATTTTTCAAGGTCAGATTTTTCGAGGATTTTCTTCCGGCAAGGACGGGAGCGGCAATTTTTGAAATTCGGCGGAAATCTTCGGGAAACGGCTTTTTTCGGGGGATTGTTTTAATAAATGAGATCATGACAGGCGTTGACGGGTCAATTTATGGTATAATATAGAAAATAATAAAGGGGCGCAAGGATTCTTATATTCATAACGATTTCGGTTTCTGTGAATTGCTTTGCGGAAACTTTTATTTTTTCCTCTTTATAGAGGGGATCGGACCGATAATAATAAGCCTGTGAGGAGAATGAAAGCAGGGGTTTGTACAATAGGGGGGCATATGACGGAGATTGAGAAGTTTCGCGGCGCTCTGCTCGGCGGAGCCTGCGGTGATGCATTGGGATATCCTCTTCAAGGACTCTCTGTCTGCCGTATTCAGCATAAATACGGTCCTTTCGGCTTGCGCACTCTCGTGCGGAACAAGAAAGCAGGAAATCTGGCACCGGTGACGGAAAATACGCAGCTTGCTTTAGCGACGATTGACGGGCTTTTGTGGGCGGATGCGAAGAAAATGGAAGACGGCGACGGCATTTACCGCGGGTATATGCGCTGGTTTTACAGCCAGACGGGAATAGAGCCGCGGCGGGGCCAGAAGGGGTGGATGAGAAGGCAGCCTCATGAGAAGGAAATTTGTTTGATCCGAGAAAAGTTCATGCATTTCAGAAGAAATTCGGAAGAAGGTCTTTTGAATGCTTTTGCAGGAAATATGATCGGCACGACAAAGGTAAAGGTGAATGACAGCAAGGGGAGCGCCGTTTTGCAAAGAGCGGTGCCTATCGGGCTTTTGTACGGCGGAGAAAGCAAGGCCGCTTTTGATTTGGCGGTCCGGGCAGGAGCTTATTCTCATTCCAATCCGACGGCATATTATTCTGCAGGGGCGCTGGCTGCGCTGATTTCCTGTCTCGTTTCGGGGCTGAGTTTTCCCAAGTCTCTCGAGCGGGTTCACAATCTGCTGAACAAGGTGCATAAAACGGAAAGCATCACCACTCTTCTTTCCGCTGCGGAAACGCAGGCGAACGATCATCCTGCAGGACGGGGGGAAGCTTGGGATCATGTGGACAGCATTCATTCTCTCGGGAGCGGAGATATGGCGGACGAAGCGCTGGCGATAGCGG
>URAA01000014.1 GCA_900545785.1 uncultured Dialister sp.
TGCCGCAGTCGCTACCGCATCATTTGCTTTAATGGAACCGTCTGTTTCCAGTTCCAGAGTCAGTTTGTCGTAGTCCATTTCATTTCCTACGCGGGTATCGCTGACTTCATAATTGCATTTGATAACCGGAGAATAAATGGAGTCGATCGGAATCACCCCGATCGGATCATCATCCCGTTTATTTTTTGTAAAGGGTACATATCCGTGGCCTCTGTCAATGGTTATTTCCATTCCGAGATGGGCATTCGCATCAAGAGTACACAGCTCTAAATCCCTATTAAGTATATCAATTTCCGGCGGGACCTGAATGTCTCCTGCACGGAGAATACCTTCTTTGGTGATGTCGATACGGACTGTCATCGGAAATTCCGCTTCTTCATAATTGATGAAACGGATTTTCTTCAGATTCAGAATCATATCGGTCACATCTTCTCTGACACCTTCAATGGTCGAAAATTCATGAAGTACGCCGTCTATTTTAATGGATGTGATTGCCACACCATCTAAAGATGAAAGCAACACACGTCTTAAACTATTTCCAAGAGTGATACCGTATCCGCGTTCCAGCGGGCTGCATTCAAATACGCCTTTGCAGTCATCTTCACTCATTTTTACAGTTTTAATTGTGAAGCTTGTATTTTCGTTCATCCAAAGTCCTCCTTCTGCGCCGTAGGCGCCAATATATTAACGCAAGGAAAAAAGGAGTAATGATTCACTCACTGCTTGTCATGCAGACAAGTGTTTCTCTTTATATATTATACTCTTCTGCGTTTCGGAGGACGGCATCCGTTATGCGGGATCGGAGTCACGTCTTTAATGCTGCTGACTTCGATACCTGCCGCCTGCAATGCACGAATAGCCGCTTCGCGGCCTGCTCCCGGGCCTTTGACAAATACATCGGCAGAGCGCATGCCCTGATCGATGGCTGCTTTTGCGGCCTGTTCTGCTGTCATCTGTGCTGCAAAAGGTGTGCTTTTGCGGGAGCCTTTAAATCCGAGTCCGCCGGCAGATGCCCATGCGATAGTGTTTCCGTGAGCATCGGTTATCGTTACGATCGTATTGTTGAACGTGGAACGAATATGTGCTGCTCCGGACTCTACATGTTTCTTTTCTTTTCTTTTGGTTTTGCTGTTTACCGTAGCCATGTTATCCCTCCTTCAACATTATTTCTTGGTCGCAGTCTTTTTGCCTGCGATGGTCTTCTTCGGTCCCTTGCGGGTACGTGCGTTCGTCTTTGTACGCTGTCCTCTTGTGGGCAGTCCGTCTCTGTGGCGACGGCCTCTGTAAGATCCGATTTCCACCAAACGTTTAATGTTAAGGGATTCTTCTCTGCGCAGATCACCTTCTACTTTGTAATCTGCAATCGCGTTACGGATATTTGCCACATCATCTTCTGTCAAATCTCTGACGCGAACATCCGGATTGATTCCGGTTTTGTTTAAAATTTCTCTGGAAAGAGTAAGGCCTATTCCAAAAATGTAAGTTAAGCCGATCTCAACGCGCTTATCTCTTGGTAAGTCTACACCAGCTATACGTGCCATCTACTCTTATACCTCCTTTTTAATCAACCTTGTCTCTGCTTATGCTTTGGATTTTCACAAATGACCATTACACGGCCTTTGCGTTTGATGATCTTGCACTTGTCGCACATCTTCTTGACGGATGGTCTGACTTTCATCTGGATTCCTCCTTATTTGTAACGATAGGTAATTCTGCCATGCTCCAAATCGTAGGGCGTAAGTTCTATGGTTACTTTGTCCCCGGGCAGGATACGGATGAAATTCATACGCATTTTGCCGGAAATCGTCGCCAGTACGATATGGCCGCCATTTTCCAATTTTACACGAAACATGGCATTGGGAAGTTTTTCTACAACTTTTCCTTCCACTTCAATAACGTCTGCCTTGCTCATTCGAGCCTCCTTTGGCTTATTGATAGACTGCCCGTGGTGCAGTAATTGCGTCCTAATCACGCAGTGTCAGAATTTTCGGACCGGATCCGGTAATGACTATCGTATGCTCGGCGTGGCAGGCGGGAAGCCCGTCAGCCGTCAGTACGGTCCAGCCGTCTTTCAGTGTCACGGTATCCGCTTTGCCCATGGTAACCATCGGTTCAATGCAGATGACCATGCCTTCTTCCAGCCTTGGTCCATGCCCCGGCGTTCCATAATTGGGAATTTCCGGATCTTCATGCATATCGGTGCCGATGCCGTGTCCTACATAATCTCGAAGTACATCATAGCCGTAGGGTTTTACATAAGATTCTACCGCATGACCGATATCTCCTACCGTATTTCCCGGTACAGCTTTTTCAATGCCGGCAAAAAGCGCTTCTTCCGTTACTTTCAGAAGCTGCGCATTCTTTTTATTTATATGTCCGACGGGAACGGTAATGCAGGAATCTCCCATATAACCATTTAATTCTACCACAAGGTCAAGGGAAATAATATCCCCTTTCTTCAGTATCTTCCGTGGTGAAGGGATTCCGTGGACGACCACTTCATTGACGGATGTGCAAAGACTTGCAGGAAATCCTTCATAGCCTTTACAGCTCGGAATTCCGCCTCTGTCACGGATAAATTTTTCCGCCATTTCGTCCAATTCCCGGGTGCTGATTCCCGGTTTTACCGCTTTCTCAAGCATAGAGAGTGTATCGGCAGTCAATTTTCCGGCTGCGGCAATTTTCTCTATCTCATCGGGTGCATAAATGGTAATCATTCAGAAGCCTTCTTCAGTGCCGCCTGAATGTCCTCATAGACCTTTGACATGGGCTGATCCCCGTCAATTTCATAAAAATGACCGCTTGCTTTGTAGTAATCGATCAACGGTCTTGTGGACTTTTCATAAACGGCCAGTCTTTCACTGACGGTTGCTTCATTATCATCGGGCCGCTGGTATAATTCCCCGCCGCAGTTGTCACAAATGCCTTCCACTTTAGGGGGGCGGAATTCCTTATGGAAGGAAGTTCCGCAGTTTTTGCAGACCAGCCGTCCGCTGATTCTCTTCACGAGGCCTTTTGGATCAGCTTTAATTCCAATGACTGCCGTGAGAGTAATTCCAAGTTCATGAAGAATGGCATCAAGAGCAGCCGCCTGCGCCGTTGTTCTTGGAAATCCGTCAAGAATCCAGCCTTTTTTGCAGTCTTCCTGACTGAGTCTTTCTTTGACGATTCCTACAGTGACACTGTCCGGCACAAGGTCTCCCTTGTCCATATAACTTTTCGCTTCTTTTCCGAGATCGGTTCCGGCTTTGATAGCTTCCCGGAACATATCTCCTGTAGAAATCTGGGGAATGCCATAATCACGAATGAGATTTTCCGCCTGCGTACCTTTGCCTGCACCGGGCGGTCCCATTAATAAAATATACATAACCCTCTCCTTACTTAATGAAGCCCCGATAGTTTCTTGTTACCATCAGGGACTGGGCCTGCCTCATCGTATCCAGTGCCACGCCGACGACAATCAAGAGTGATGTACCGCCGAAATAAACACCTTGGATACCGGTAATATTTCCGATGAAATTCGGAAGAATTGCAATGAATGCAAGGAATATCGCACCGACCAGTGTAATACGGCTCATTACTTTGTCAATGTACATCATTGTCGGTTCGCCGGGACGGATACCGGGAATAAACCCGCCGTATTTTTTCATATTATCTGCCAGCTCTTTGATATTTAAAGAAATCGCCGTATAAAAATAGGTGAAAATAAATATCAGAATACCGTAGCAGATCGTATTCGGCCATGAACCCCAAGCAAAGAAATTGCCTACTGCCTGGACCCATTCGACATGAATGAACTGGGCGAGCGTGACGGGAAGCATGAGAATGGAAGAGGCGAAAATGATCGGGATAACCCCTGCCTGATTCACTTTAAGCGGCAAGAACGTGGCATGTCCGCCGTACATTTTACGGCCGATGACACGTTTTGCATACTGAATGGAAACTCTCCGCTGTCCTTCATTCACTTCAATAACCATGAGAATCATTGCCAAAGCAATGAGTACAAACAGTAAAAGCTGGAACGGGCTGATCGTCCCGACTTTGATATAATCGATAACTGTGGAAATCGCTTCCGGAAAACGGGCAACGATCCCGCAGAAAATGATCAAAGAAATACCGTTTCCGATACCGTGTTCCGTAATTTGTTCACCGATCCACATCAAGAGACAGGTACCTGCCGTAAGGACGACAATGACAAAGACAAAGTAGAGCCAGCTGTTGTCGATCAGGGCATGATTGATGCGAAGTGCATAAGTCATGCCGAAAGCCTGCACCACCGCAAGCCCTACCGCAAAATATCTTGTTACCCGCTGTATTTTCTTATATCCTTCCTGTCCGTCTTTACGCCATTCCTCCAAAGTAGGAATGACCGCCGTCAGGAGCTGCATGATAATGGATGAGTTGATGTAAGGGGTGATACTCATGGCAAAAAGCGAGAATTTGCTCAGAGCACCGCCGGAAAACAGATCAAGGAATCCGAAAAGGTTTCCTGATGTAAATAAATCTTCCAGAATGGATGCGTCTACTCCGGGAACCGGAATATGCACCCCCAGACGAAATACAAAGAACATCATCAGTGTAAAAATGATGCGGTCTTTTAATTCTTTATTGGCAGCAAAACTTGCAAGAGCAGATCCCATATCAGATCACCTCTACTTTTCCACCTGCTGCTTCGATTTTCTGCTGTGCAGATTTCGTGAATCCCTGTGCTCTTACATTCAGAGCTTTGGTCAGTTCACCGTCTCCCAGAATACGTACACCGTCGAGAACGTTTTTAAGAATACCTTCTTCTACAAGTGCAGCCGGATCAACAACAGCGTTATCATCGAAACGATTTAACTGTTCCACATTAACAACAGCATATTGTTTGGCAAAAATATTTTTAAAGCCCCGTTTCGGAAGACGACGATACAGAGGCATCTGACCGCCTTCAAATCCCGGACGGACACCGCCACCGCTTCTTGCATTCTGCCCTTTGGCACCACGGGTGGATTGCTTGCCCATACCGGATCCGATACCGCGGCCTACACGACGACGAGCTCTTGTGGAGCCTTCTGCCGGTTTCAGTTCATGCAGTTTCATTCGTACACCTCCTCCTATTATTCTGCTTCCTTGCATTCAACCAGATGACGAACGGAATGAATCATTCCTTCGATCTGGGGTGTGAGTTCTTTAACTACAGAGGAATTGGTCTTTTTGAGACCAAGAGCTTTTACTGTAGCAATGTGAGCGGGTTTGGAGCCGATCACACTCTTTTTCAGTGTAATAATAACCTTCATGATCCTTCTCCTCTCAGTTATAAATTTCATCAACCGTCTTACCGCGGAGAGCAGCTACGGTCTGAACATTTTCTAACTTAGCGAGTCCGTCCATGGTTGCTTTAACCATGTTGATGGGATTGGAAGAACCGAGGGATTTGGTCAATACGTTGCGGATGCCGACGAGGGAAAGTACCGCACGAACCGGACCTCCCGCAATAACACCGGTACCTTCTGCAGCCGGTTTCATAAGAACTTTTCCGGCTCCGTAAATTCCGATGGATTCATGGGGAACCGTACCGTTTTTGAGAGCTACGGTGATCATGTCTTTTTTGGCAGCTTCCACACCCTTGCGGATAGCTTCGGGAACTTCTGCCGCTTTGCCGATGCCTGCACCGACTCTGCCTTTTCCGTCACCGACGACTACCAGTGCAGCAAAGGAAAAACGACGGCCGCCCTTTACGACTTTAGCAACGCGGTTAATGAAAACAACGTTTTCCTGTAAGTCGGATTCCTGTTTTTCAAATCTTGGCATGTATTTTCTCCTTTACCTTAAAATTTCAAGCCGGCTTCACGAGCACCTTCTGCCAGAGCTTTTACTCTGCCGTGATAGATGCAGCCGCCACGATCGAATACTACGGTTTCAATGCCCTTTGCCAGAGCCTTTTTTGCTACCAGTTCACCGACCAATTTCGCAGCTTCGATGTTTCCGCCATAGGAGAGTTTTTCTTTAAATTCCTTGTCCAAGCTGTTTGCCGAAACGAGGGTCATACCTTTTTCATCGTCAATGATCTGAGCGTAGATATGGTTCAATGAACGAAATACGTTCAGACGGGGACGATCGGCAGTACCGGAAATCTTCTGACGAAGACGCAGGTGGCGACGGATAACAGCTTTTCTGCTTGCATTTGTTCGCATATAATTCTACCTCCTGTCTTACTTCGTTGCGCCGGTCTTGCCAGCCTTACGACGAACATATTCCCCGGCATAACGGATTCCCTTGCCTTTATAGGGTTCCGGTCTTCTCCAGTTACGGATTTCAGACGCAACCTGTCCGACTAAATCTTTATCGGTACCGGATACGACAATCGTAACGGCTGAGGGAGTACTGAGTGTAATTCCTTCCGGCGGTGTAATAATAACCGGATGGGAGAACCCGAGGGAAAGTTTTAAATTCTGACCCTGCATCTGTGCATTGTAGCCGACGCCCTGGATCTCTAATTTCTTTTCAAATCCTTCTGTAACACCGAGCACCATGTTGTTAATGAGTGTACGGTTCAGGCCGTGAAGGGAACGGCTCTTGATTTCATCATCCGGACGGGAAACGGTAATCACTCCGTCTTCCAATTTTACGCTGATTTCCGGATTTATTGTATGGCTTAATGTGCCTTTCGGACCTTTTACGGTGACAGTTTGTCCGTCAATCTTGACTTCCACACCTGCCGGAACCGTAATCGGCTTCTTGCCAATTCTTGACATCCTATACCTCCAACGGATTACCAGACATATGCAAGGACTTCGCCGCCAAGACCGTCTCTACGTGCAGCCTTGTCCGTCTTTACGCCCTTGGATGTGGAAATAATTGCAATACCAATTCCGCCGAGTACCTTCGGCAAGTCTTCTTTACTTGCATATACGCGAAGACCCGGTTTGGAAATTCTTTTCAGACCTTTGATGACCTTTTCACGATTTGCACCGTATTTCAAGCCTACGCGCAATGTCGGATGGCCTTCTACTTCGATCTGTTCAACGCTTTTTACAAAGCCTTCATTCTTCAAAATTTCAAGCACAGCGGCCTTAATTTTAGAAGCGGGCATATCTACTTTTTCATGATATGCATCGTTCGCATTACGGATACGGGTAAGCATATCCGCAATCGGATCGGTTGTTACCATTATTTAATCCTCCTCCCGAAATCTTATTACCAGCTGGCTTTTCTGATACCGGGAATTTCTCCCCTGTAAGCCAGGTCACGGAACTGATTGCGGCAGATTCCGAATTTACGCATAAAGCCGTGGGGACGGCCTGTCAGTTTGCAACGGTTATGCAGACGCGTCGGGGAAGCGTTGCGCGGCAGCTTGCTGAGTGCTTCATAATCACCGGCTTCTTTAAGAGCACGGCGTTTAGCTTCATACTTGCGGGCGCAAAGTTCTCTCTTCTTTTCGCGTTCCAACATAGACTTCTTTGCCATTCTTGTCCTCCTGCTTATTTCTTAAACGGCATTCCGAACTGTGTCAGCATTTCACGTGCTTCTTCATCGGTTTTTGCCGTGGTTACTACAATAATATCCATACCGCGGATTTTGTCGATTTTTTCATAATCGACTTCCGGGAAAATCAGCTGTTCTTTGACACCGAATGCATAGTTGCCGCGGCCGTCAAAACTCTGTGAGCTGATTCCGCGGAAATCGCGGACACGGGGAAGTGCGATGTTAATCAGGCGATCCAAGAATTCATACATTCTTTCGCCGCGGAGTGTAACCTTGCAGCCGAGGGGCATTCCTTCACGGATCTTCCATGCCGCCAAAGACTTGTGCGCTTTACAAATTATCGGCTGCTGGCCGGTAATGGATGCAAGGTCGGATACTGCAGCGTCAACCGCCTTGGAATTTTCCGTAGCTTCGCCGACACCGATATTGATGACGATCTTTTCAAGCTTCGGAATTTCCATTTCATTTTTGTAACCGAACTTTTCACGAAGGGATTTTCTGATTTCTCCCTTGTATAAATCATTTAATCTGGACACTTGTTATCCTCCTTCCCCGCTTACTTTGCTTTGTCTAAGAGAGCACCGCTCTTTACAGCCGCTCTGACATAAGAGCCGTCTTTCTGCTGTACTTTCTTAATGCGGGTCGGTTTCTTTGTTTCAGGGTCCAGAATCATGACCTTTGATGCATTAATGGGAGCTTCTTTTTCAATAATTCCGCCCTTCGGATTCGACTGGGTCGGTTTTGTATGTCTTTTTACAATATTAACGCCTTCGACGACCACACGGCCTTCTTTGGGCATTGCTGCTGTTATTTTTCCTTGTTTGCCTTTATCTTTACCGGAAATAACGACTACGGTATCACCGGTCTTTACATGTAATTTCTGACTCATATTTGCCTCCTATCAGAGCACTTCCGGAGCCAGGGAAATGATCTTCATGAAATCTCTTTCACGGAGTTCTCTTGCTACCGGTCCAAATATACGTGTTCCTACCGGGCTTTTATCATCTTTTACAATGACTGCTGCGTTTTCGTCAAAACGGATATGAGAACCGTCCGGACGGCTTACGCCGCTTACGGAACGAACCACAACAGCCTTGACTACCTGGCCTTTCTTAACAACGCCGCCGGGTGATGCATCTTTGACTGTAGCAACTACGATATCGCCGATGTTTCCGCTTCTGCGGAAGGAACCGCCCAGAACTTTGATAACCAGGATGTCCTTAGCACCGGTATTATCTGCAACGTTGAGTCTGCTTTCCTGCTGAATCATCGTGCCAATCCTCCTATATCATTATCTCTATTATTAATCCTGACGGGCAACGATTTTCTCGACTCTCCAACGCTTTTCACGAGAAAGCGGGCGAGTTTCGACGATGCGGACGGTATCACCGACGCGGCATTCGTTGTTTTCGTCATGGGCTTTGAATTTGGTTGTGGTATTGATACCCTTTTTATAAAGTTTGTGGGGAACTTTGCGTTCTACGGCAACTACGACGGTTTTATCCATCTTGTCGCTTACAACGATTCCCTGGCGCACTTTGCGCAGATTTCTTTCTTCTGCCATGAGATCCTCCTTATGGAATTACTGTTATGCCTTTTTGGCAGCCTTCAATTCTTCTTCGCGCTGCACGGTCTTGATCCTTGCGATGTCTTTCTTTACTTCATGGATACGCATCGGATTTTCAAGCTGACCGGTAGCGAGTTGAAAACGGAGGTTGAACAGTTCTTCCTTTAAGCCGGCAACCTTTTCAATTCTTTCTGCAGTGCTCAGGTTACGAATTTCATTAACCTTCATTTTATTCACCTGCCACTTCTTGACCTTTAACTACAAATTTTGTTTTAATCGGCAGCTTGTTGCCTGCAAGTCGCATAGCTTCTTTTGCCGCTTCTACGGAAATACCGCCCATTTCGAACATAATGCGTCCCGGTTTTACTACGGCTACCCAGTATTCAACCGAGCCTTTGCCGGAACCCTGACGAGTACCGATCGGTTTGGATGTGACCGGTTTGTCCGGGAAAATCTTAATCCATACTTTGCCGCCACGTTTTGTATAACGTGTCATTGCAATACGGGCTGCTTCGATCTGACGGCTGGTGATCCATGACGGTTCCATTGCCATCAGGCCGAATTCACCATAAGTAACGGTGGTTCCACGATGTGCTCTGCCTTTCATACGGCCGCGGAACTGCTTACGGTACTTTGTACGTTTCGGAATTAACATCAGGAATCACTCCTTTCGGAACGTTCTGCACGTTCTGCATTTCTCGGTCTGCGTTCTCTGCGATCGCCTCTGCGGCCGCCTCTTCTGTTGCCGCCGTTTTCGTGACGGTTGCCCCGATCTTTGCTTGTACGAACGTTTTCTGTTTCTTCAACGGTCTGGCCCGGTGCGAGTTCGCCCTTGTAGATCCAAACCTTAATACCAATGGCACCATAAGTGGTGTGTGCCGTTGCTGTAGCGTAATCAATATTGGCACGGAGCGTCTGAAGCGGAATCGACCCTTCGCGATAGCTTTCGCTGCGGGCAATTTCCGCGCCGCCCAAACGGCCGGATACGGCTACTTTGATTCCCTTGGCGCCCATGCGCATCGTTCTGCCTACAGCCTGTTTTACTGCACGGCGGAATCCGATACGTTTTTCCAGCTGGGAAGCAATATTTTCCCCGACGAGAAGAGCGCTCATGTCTATCGATTTGATTTCAAGGATATCAATATCGACTTCTTTGTCGGTAACAGCCTTGAGAGCTTTTTTAATATCTTCAATACCTGTGCCGCCGCGGCCGATAACCATGCCCGGCTTTGCGGTGTAGATAGCAACTTTGATTCTGCTTCCCACACGCTTAATGCCGATTTTGGAAATGCCTGCATCAAACAGGTGTTTCTTCAAAAACTGGCGTATTTTGGCATCTTCCACGAGCAATGCAGCATAATCTTTTTCTGCAAACCATTTGGAATCCCAATCATTGATTACGCCTACACGCATTCCATGCGGATTAACTTTCTGACCCAAAACGTTTCCCTCCTTCGATTATTCTCTTTCAGAAACTTTTACCGTCAGTGTGCTGGTACGTTTCATAATCCCGAAAGCCTGTCCACGAGAACGTGGGTGCACGCGCTTCATAATCGGGCCTGCATCTACGAAAATCGTAGAGATATATAAACTGTCAATATTCATATTGTTATTGTTTTCTGCATTTGCCATGGCGCTTCTCAATGTTTTTTCTACAACAATGGAGGCTGCCTTAGGCGTATTGCGCAGAATTGCAAGTGCTTCGCCGGCATTCTTGCCACGAACGAGGTCGGCAACGATGCGGACCTTACGGGGAGAAATGCGGACGTTTCTTGAAATAGCCTGTACTTCCATCTTAATCCTCCCTGTTATTTATCGCTCTTGTTGTGGCCCTTGAATGTACGGGTCGGAGCGAATTCGCCAAGTTTATGGCCAACCATATCTTCAGTGACATATACCGGTACGTGTTTTCTTCCGTCGTGAATCGCAATTGTATGACCTACGAAACTCGGCAGGATGGTAGAAGCACGGGACCAGGTTTTTACAATTTTCTTTTCGTTGGACTCGTTCATGGCATCAATCTTTTTAACAAGAGAGAATGCGACGAACGGACCTTTTTTTACAGATCTGGACACTTTTACTCCTCCTTATCTTACTTGCGTCTCTTAACAATCAGTTTAGTGGACGCTTTCTTGTTGTCGCGGGTCTTCACGCCGTAAGCGGGTTTGCCCCAAGGTGTAACAGGACGCTTACGTCCGACAGGAGACTTGCCTTCGCCGCCGCCATGGGGATGGTCATTCGGGTTCATTACGACACCGCGGGTAGCGGGACGGACACCGAGCCAGCGATTTCTTCCTGCTTTACCGATAGTCATATTTTCATGATCTTCATTTCCTACGACACCGATGGTAGCACGGCAGCGGATATGTACTCTTCTGAGTTCTCCGCTGGGGAGACGGAGGAGTGCATGATCTCCTTCTTTAGCCATAAGCTGTGCACTTGCACCGGCGGAACGAACCATCTGTCCGCCTTTGCCTATTTTTAATTCCACATTATGTACAACCGTACCGAGGGGAATATTGGTGAAAGGAAGGCAGTTACCTACCTTAATATCCGATTCGGGACCGCTGGTAACCACATCTCCGACTTTGAGTCCTTTCGGAGCAAGGATATAGCGCTTTTCTCCGTCTACATAGTGGAGAAGAGCGATACGGCAGGTACGGTTCGGATCGTATTCGATCGTTGCCACCTTAGCCGGAATATTATCTTTCGTTCTCTTGAAATCGATAATTCTGTACTGACGTTTGTGACCGCCGCCCTGATGACGGACAGTCATTTTACCGGAGCCGTTGCGACCACCGTGGTTATGAACAGGAGCCAGAAGAGATTTTTCCGGTCTGTCTGTTGTAATTTCATCAAAGGTGGATACAGTCATCTGACGGCGTCCGGGGGTGTACGGTTTAAATGATTTATAAGCCATTTATATTACTCCTCCCTTACGCTTCGAAGAGTTCAATCGTTTCTCCCGGTTTGAGAGTAACAATTGCTTTCTTCCAATCACTGCGACGGCCCTGAGTACGACCCAGACGTTTTACTTTTCCTTCATAACGCATGGTATTCACAGCCTGTACTTTTACTTTGAAAATCTGTTCCACCGCTTGGCGAATTTCAATTTTCGTTACATTGAGGGGCACACGGAATGTATATTTTCCTTCTTCCATCAAAGCGGTGGTTTTTTCCGTTATAATCGGACGAATGAGGATATCACGTGCTTCCATTATGCAAGTACCTCCTCAATTTTTTCTACTGCATCCTTTGTCAGGAATAATTTGGTGTAATGAACCAAGTCGTAAATGTTAATACCGCTCGGTGCATAAGCTTTCACACCGGGAATATTGCGCGCGCTGAGAACGGTGTTCTCGGAAGCGGTGCCTCCGTCAACGATAAGCGCTTTCCCCGTCACATCAAAAGAAGCAAGCATTTTTACAACTTCTTTTGTTTTCGGTGCTTCGAAATTAATAGCATCGACAACAATCAATTCATTGGCACGAAGCTTTTCGCTCAGTGCAGATTTTACTGCCAGCTGACGTGCCTTTCTGGGCATGTCTTTAGCATGGCTTCTGGGCTGCGGTCCGAATACGGTGCCGCCGCCGACCCAAAGTGGAGATCTGATGGATCCGACTCTGGCACGGCCTGTGCCTTTCTGTTTCCATGGTTTCCTGCCGCCGCCGCGTACAAGGCCTCTGGTTTTTGTGGCATGGGTGCCGAGGCGTTCATTTGCCATCTGACGCACCACTGCCTGGTGAATAACAGCTTCGTTGTATTCTACTCCGAACACGCCGTCATTCAACTCTATCTCACCGGCTGCCTGGCCGGCAACATTATACAGTGTTACTTTCGGCATTGAGATGTTCCTCCCTTACATAAGAACAATTTTCTGTTGTTCCGGACAATATTATTTGGAAGACTTGACAGCAGTCTTCACCATGACGAGGCTTCCCTTGGCACCGGGAATCCCGCCTTTAACCAGCAGAATGTTTCGACCTGTATCGATTCTTACCACTTCCAAGTTCTGAACCGTTACTCTGTCGCCACCCAGCTGTCCAGGCATTTTCTTGCCTTTAAACACCTTTCCGCCGCCACCGGACATACGTGCTCCCAAAGAAGCGGTCTGACGATGGTTTTTGGAGCCGTGGCTTTCCGGCCCGCGCTGATGATTCCAACGTTTAATGGTTCCTGCAAAGCCTTTGCCTCTGCTGGTTCCGACAACGTCGACAATCTCGCCTGCTGCGAAGATATCGGCAGCCAGAGTTTGGCCGACCGTGTATTCCGGCTTTTCAGCCAATCTGAATTCACGGAGATGTTTCACCGGGTCAACGCCCGCTTTTTCAAACTGCCCTTTAACCGGTTTCGTCAAATGTTTTTCTTTAACGGCACCGTAACCGAGCTGTACTGCATTATAGCCGTCGGATTCAACGGTTTTTACAGCGGTAACCACATTCGGCAGAACTTCTACGACAGTTACCGGAACCAGGTCGCCGTTTTCGGCAAATACCTGGGACATTCCTAATTTTGTTCCCAAAATAGCTTTAGACATCTTTGCACCTCCTTACACTTTAATTTCAATGCTGACGCCGGCCGGTAATTCCAGTCTCATCAGCGCATCCGCCGTTTTCTTGGACGGATCGAGGATGTCAATCAATCTTTTGTGAATACGCATTTCGAACTGTTCACGGCTGTCTTTGTTGACATGGGGTGAACGAAGAATGGTGTAAACATTCCGTTCCGTGGGAAGCGGAATGGGCCCGGAGACGCCGGATCCTGTTCTTTTGGCGGTCTCCACGATTTTCGCCGCACTCTGATCAACTGCTTTGTGATCGTAGCCTTTCAGGCGAATTCTGATTTTTTCCTGTTTCGACATACTGCTTAACCTCCTACGTTCATTTCATGAATGAACTGCTCCGTGGAAATTTCCCTGCAGGGCAGGCCACCTTCCACTTCATAGTTTTTTTAAACCTCTTATTCAGAGCCCTGCCACGGCCCTTCCTAAAACGTTCAGCCTTTAAATAATACTATCTCAGGGAAGTATATGCAACTATTTTATAAAAAGTTTATATTTTACTTTTTCATGCTATAAACACCGATGAAATCTCACTTTTCTTTTAACAGCTTTTTTCGATATGGCAATAACACGCTCCCGTGTGTGTACTATACTTTCCCATTATATCATAAATATTTATAAACTTTGAAATAAATCCTTTCAAATATTCATTTTCATCCGATATCGGTTGTCCCGAATCGTTTTTTGCGCTCCGATTTTTTAATTTGCAAAGGAGATTTTTTATAAAACTGAATGACTGCAATATAAAAGCATTTCCCTTTCGGAAAATGCTTTTATAATTTTTTATATTATTTATTCTTATTTAAATAGTCGATGGCAAATCTTGCATAAATCGCGGCACCGTCAGGAAATACATCTTCATCTACATCAAATTCGGGAGAATGATGGGGAGCGCCGAGCCCTTTTTCCTTATTTCCCGTGCCGAGAAATCCGAAAACGCCGGGCATACTTTCCATATAAACGGAAAAATCTTCCGCTCCCATTTGTTTTTCCATGGGAACCAATGCTTCTTTTCCCATCACTTGCCCGACCGCTTCTCTTGCCGTTTCATTCAAAGAGATATGATCATTAATGAGCGGAGAAGGCCCGAATATGTACTTGCACTCGGTCCTGCATCCGTATCCTTCCGCAATGTTTTTTGCCGTTTTTTCAATCATGGCGGGCAAACTTTTTCTGAATTCTCTATCAAAAGCTCTTGTGGTGCCTACCAATTCCACTTCGTCGGCAATGACATTGCTTTGATTTCCGCCGTTCATCATTCCCACGGTAAGGACGAAAGTATTTTGCGGATTGTTATGACGGCTCACCAAAGTTTGAAGCCCCATAACTACGACAGCGGCGGCAACGATCGCATCTTCCCCTTTATCCGGTTCGCTTCCGTGTGCTGCTTTTCCTTTGATTTTGATAATAAACCGGTCGCTGCAGGCCATCCGTTCCCCGTCTTCAAAATTGGCGGTTCCCGCTTCAAGGGGTGTCCAGATATGCATTCCGAAAATGGCATCTCCGTCTGCAAGAGATCCGTTTTCCACATAATGGCGGGATTCCGTTCCTATTTCTTCCGCCATCTGGAAAAGAAGTTTGACCGTTCCTTGAATTTCTTCTCTGTGGGCGGAGAGAATTTTAGCCGCTCCGAGAAGCATCGCCGTATGGCAGTCATGGCCGCAGGCATGCATAACTCCCGCATTTTGTGATGCATATTCTTTCGACAAATCCGCTTCCTGAATGGGAAGTGCATCTATATCCGCCCGAAGTACCACGGTTTTTCCCGGACGATCCCCTCTGATGATTCCCACACATCCGGTGATATCATCAAAAGTCATCACTTCTATTCCCATGTCCGTCAGTTCTTTCACGATATGTTTTGTCGTATTCACTTCCTGCTTACTCAGTTCGGGATGTGCATGGAAATATCTTCTTTGGGAAATAATATAATTTTTTTCTCGGAGTGCCAAATCTTTTGTATCAATCACGGCTGCGCCTCCTTATTTAAATAATCATAGGCGAATCGGGCAAACAGCGCGGCCCCTCTGTCCAATATTTCATCATTGACACGAAAATCTTTGGAATGAAGAGGATATACCGTTCCGTCTTCTTCGCTGTAATATCCGAGGAAGCAGAGCACTCCCGGCACTTCATTCATGATGATTGAAAAATCTTCGGAGCCCATCTTTTTCTTCATCGATGCAAGAGAATCCTCGCCGTATAAAGAAACAGCCGCCTTTCTTGCTATATCATTAAGTTCTTCCTTGTCATTAATGACGGCCGGTTCTATGGTATCTATTTCCATGGAAACAGTACAGCCCAGCGCCGCCGCCGTGTCCTTTGCCAGTGCTTCCAGCCGCTTCGGCATCGTTTTGAATACTTCCGGCTCAAAAGTGCGGATCGTTCCTGCCATCGTTACTTCATCAGCTACAATATTAAACTGTTTCCCTCCCCGGACGGAGCCGATGGTGATCACCAAGGGATGGAGCGGATTATTTTCTCTGCTGACCAAAGTTTGAATGTTCATGATGATACTTGATGCCGCTACGATGGCGTCGTGGCCCAGATGCGGCGTCGAACCGTGCACGGATAATCCCCGTACTTTTAAAGTGAAATCCGTGCAAGAGGACATGCGGGCCCCTCCTTCGATGCTGAAAGTTCCTTTCGGTATTTCTTTCATCATATGCATGGCCATGGCGGCATCCACATCGGAAAGATACCCGTGATCCACATAATAATTGGAGCCGTGTCCTGATTCTTCCGCCGACTGAAATAAAAGCTTTACCGTGCCACAAAGTTCTTTTTTATGGGCAGAAAGTATTTTGGCAGCTCCGAGGAGCATCGCCGTATGGCAATCATGGCCGCAGGCGTGCATGACTCCTTCACGGGCGGAGCAAAACGGAAGTTCATTTTTTTCCAAAATGGCAAGACCGTCTATATCGGCTCTGAGCAAGACTGTTTTCCCCGCCTTCTTTCCTTCGATGGTACCGATGAGGCCGTAATAATCGGGAAAACGGGTCACGGCAATTCCCATTTCTTTTAATTCTTTTTCTATATATTCCGTCGTTTCTTTTTCTGCAAAAGAGCGTTCCGGGTATCGATGGATATGGCGGCGGTGTTTTTGTATATAAGATAATAGTTCCGCCGCTTCTTGTTTAAAATTCATCATAACTCCTTTCTGAAAACCAATCTTATTGATTATACGTCTCAATTATACAATAAAATAAAAATACAGGTGAAGATTCACCTGTATTTCCTTTTCTCAGGGTAAATAGATATGTCCGCCCGGCCCCAGAGGCAGGTCAAGGAATACCCAGACCGAAAGCAATATGATCCATGCGATGGTAAATGAAATCGAATAAGGAAGCATGTTGGCAATGATCGTTCCCATGCCCGTATCTTTTTCATAACGGCGGACAAATCCGAGAATCAGCGGGAAATAATAGAAAAGCGGTGAAAGCGGGTTGGTGATGGAGTCGCCGATTCGATACGCCACCTGTGTCACTGCC
This sequence comes from uncultured Dialister sp., assembly GCA_900545785.1. Taxonomy (GTDB): domain Bacteria; phylum Bacillota; class Negativicutes; order Veillonellales; family Dialisteraceae; genus Dialister. The sequence continues at coordinate 17,087 of URAA01000014.1, forward strand.
GGATCGTAGCCGAGAATCATCATCATCGGTACCATGACCGGCGCCAGAATGGCCCACTTGGCAGAAGCGGAACCGATAAAAATATTAACGATACTGGAAACAATAACAAGGCCGATGATAAGAGGAATGCCGGTGAAATTCATTTCCTGAAGGAGTCCTGCTCCTTTGATGGCAAGTACGGCCCCCAAATTGGACCAAGCAAAATAACTGGTGAACTGCGCACAGAAGAAGCACAAAAGAATATAAGATGAAATATCTTTGAAGGCCTGTGAAATATCGGAAAACATATCTTTATCATTTTTATATTTTCCTGAAGCAAAGCCGTAAACGGCACCGGGGATAAAAAGTATGACCGTTACCGTCAAAATGATCCCTGTCATGAAAGGAGATTTCCCATCCATGATGGATCCTGTTTTGGGATCTCCCAAAATCGGATTGTCTCCGATGCAAAGAAGGATGAGTACCACGATCCCTATGAGCGTCGCAATAATGGCTTTGGTAACGGCTTTACTTTTTTTAGGAGTTAATTCCAAAGTATCTTTATCCAACTCATATTTCGATAAATCAGTATCGGCAAAACGAGGAGCCATAAATTTTTCCGTAACGAAAGTACCTACAAAGGAAAGCAAAATGCAGGAAACTATCAAGAAATAATAGTTGATGGCAGGAGAACCGGTATAATTCGGATTGATCATCCGCGCTGCCGCTTCGGTGAAACCATAGGCCAAAGAATCGGACATGCCGATCATCATATTGGCACAGAATCCGGCGGCCACACTGGCATATCCGCAGAATACGCCGAGTAAGGGATGACGGCCCATGCCGAGAAAGATAACGCCCGCTACGGGAGGAAGTACGACAAATGCGGCATCCCCTGCCACGTTTCCGTTGATCCCGACGAAAATAATGGCAAAAGTAACTATTGCGGGAGCTGCGGATCCTAAAATTTTCTGCATGAAAGCTGCAAGAAATCCGCTTTTTTCGGCGAGTCCCGCACCGATGACACAGACAAGAACCATTCCTAAAGGAGCAAAGCCGGAGAAATTACTGACCGCTTTCGCCCAAATCATACGGAATCCGTCAACCGTCATGAGATTGACCACTTTGATCACTTTATGCGTTCCCGGATGTACCGCAGAAACACCCATACTTCCGAAAATTGCCGAACATACAAGTACGGCAAAGGCAAGTAAAATAAATAAAGTCGCCGGGTCGGGAAGTTTATTTCCCGCCGCCTCCACCGTATTTAAAAACCTGTCCATCAGCGTCTTTTTTCTTTCTTCCGCCATATCAACCACTTTCCTTTCTGTCGGCCTGCGAAATTCACAAAATAAAAAAAGACTCCCCGCCATTAATCGGACAATCATTAATGGGCGCAGAATCTTCTTTGATCGCAAGTCTTATTTAATTAATTACCAGTATACCATAAATGAAGACAAGTATGTATAAATTTTATTAAGTTTTTCAAAACAAAAAGAGCTGCCGCAGATGAATTTTCTGTGACAGCTCTCTTGTTATCCTGAGTTCTCCCTTTCGGTTTTTCTCAGTTTATTATTTGGAAATCTT
>URAA01000015.1 GCA_900545785.1 uncultured Dialister sp.
TCTTCCGATCTTTTTTGCCGGTAAATTTATATTCCCGCAATTGTTTCAGGCTTTCGTTAATTTCTTTTACGATCGCCGTATGTTCACTTTTTTCAAAAAAGAGGGCACTTTTCATGACTGCATGGCGTACTGCAGGGGTAATCACATCAAGGTGTTTTGCGGCAAGACGGGTAAATTCTCTCATTACTTTATTGTGTTCATTGTAAATTTCAATGGTTTTGCAGAGTGCTTTTTCCGTCATCATTTGGCCGGTGATTGTTGAGAGCATGACAAGAACAGTTTCATATTCACTGATGAGATAATCAATGCTTGCAGCGGAAGCGCGGTTCTGGGGGTATACGATGGGAATCATCGGAATACCCTGAACACCGAAGCGCCAATTTTGTGTCATGCAGCGCAGTGTATCGCAGATGGCGGGAATAATGACGGCGCTGAGGCCTTTGTAGGTACCGTTCAGAGCAAATTCCATATCGGCTTGCATGATCGGGCAGGCAAAGGGGGGAAGATAGCTTTTTGCAAGTTTTAATTCTGTCTGTCCGCCCCAAAGTCCCATGGGTATCATTCCGCAGGCATGGACGAGTTCTTCCGGAGTATACGGTTCAAAGCAGCCGATCACTTTTTTCCCTTCTCCCAGATATTTATCCAGAAGGGCGCGAGGATTTTTACAGGCTTGTTTGAGGCGTTCAATATTTGCATGTAAATCGGCCATGTTACAATTCCTCCTTGTTTTGCTGCATAACTTCTACCAAGCCTTGAATTCTCGTTTCAAACTGAGCTTCACTGTAGTTTCGGTAGTCCGCCTGATCACCGTCAAATGAAGTGAAGGGTACGCCTGCGGCTTTGGCGAGCCTTCGCTGTACTTCCATCATTTGAAAGTCCATGACTTTGCAGCTCCGGTTGACATGGTATATGGTCCCTTCGCAGCCGAAACGTTTCAATGCTTCGAGACGGCGCTCGATCATGGTGCTCGCGTTGTCACCGTTTGTCGAAGCAAAACAGTAGGCACGAGCCATGCCGTCAAGGTCGTCATATTCGATGGCCCATGCTTTTCCGTAGCTGGAGGCGACCATGTTGATGCCGTGTTTTTTCAATGTACGGAGATTATGACTCAGGTAGGGCCAGCAGGCAATGCCGTCCCAAGAAATACGAAACCGCTCTTCCACGGGGAATGTGGATGTTCCTTCTGCGATATGTTTTTCAATTTCTTTGTTTAATTGCTCTAATATTTCCGTTGTGGATGTTTTGCCTCGATTACAGACCATGGAAGACATATAGTTGAAAAGTTCAAAACCGCTTAACGGTGCCGGCTTGCGGTCTAAAAGGTTATTGGCCCGCTCCCAGAGAAAGCTGTTGCGCTGACTGATTTTCATGACTTCCCGAAAGCGTTCTTCATCCCATGTTTTTCCCGTAAATTCACAGAGATTTTTGATGAGCTCTTCAATCTGGGCACGCACATAGCGGACACGGCTTTCCGTCACGTAATCCCACGGATTGTAGCAGGTGTCGATAAAGAAAACGGGAATTTGCATTTGCCGAGCCAAATTTTCATACCATTTGGTGAGCTGGTTGCAGATATTGTTTGTCAGCAACAGAAAATCCGGTTTTACCAGTTTGCCGCCGTCGGGAAATTCCACATCGCTCTCGCCGTTTAAAACGGAAGCATAGGCAAGGTTAATTTTGGCGTAGGCGCAGAGGTCATTGGAATAACCGAGGGGCCCTTCACACTCCTGCAGGAAGGGATCTGCCTGATGTCTGGCTGCAATGCCTGCAGAATGATTTTCCGGATAGAGGACGGAAAGTCCCAGCGTTTCTGCAATTTCCTGCGGAAAAATAGAAGCGGACCAGCCGACTTTTTCACCCCGTTCTTTGGCAAGGCGGGCATTTTCAAAAAGGGTTTCCGTCTGTTTGCCAAGCATAATCATGCTTTTCGGTTTCGGCCGTTTAAGTTTTGCCGATGCATTTTGCGGAGCCTCTGCCGCTTTCACTGCTTCTCTCTCTTCACTCATCATATTTACTCCCCTGCTTTCACGATTTTTTCATAAGCCAGCAGAGCTGCACCGATGGCACCGGCAAGCTGGCATAAAGGATCGACCAGGATGGGGCAGCCCATTTCATGCTCCATAGCTTTGACAACGCCTGAGTTCAATGCAACACCGCCGCTCATTGCCATGCAGCCGGGACGGCCGAGGCGGAGAGCCATACCTGCCACACGTTTGGCTACGGAATTATGAATACCTGCGGCAATATCTGCCAAAGGAACCTGTGCGGATAATTGGCTGATCACTTCAGATTCGGCAAAGACGGTGCAGGTATTGCTGATGACCGCCGGATGCCTGCTCGTCTCGGATAAAGGCCCGAGCTCCTCGATAGGAACGTTCAGCACTCTTGCCATTACCTCAAGGAAACGGCCCGTTCCGGCTGCGCATTTATCATTCATCTGAAAAGCAGTCAGCTTCCCCTGCGGCGACAGGGCAAGCGCCTTTGCATCCTGTCCGCCGATATCGACAACCCTGTCTGCTTCGGGAATCAGGAAATGAATTCCTTTGGCATGACAGCTTAATTCACTGATTTGTCCGTCCGCATCGGGACAAATCAAGCGGCCGTAGCCTGTTGCCACGGTATAAGCAATTTGGTCCTTGGAAATACCGGATTCCCTCAACGTTTCTGCCAGTGCTTTCTCGGGACCGACCGTGCCTGTTCCGAGGGGAACGACAACAGGAGCAATAATTTTTTTGCCGTCTTCCAGAATAACCGTCTTGCTGGAGCCGGAGCCGATATCAATTCCTAATGTATACATAAAGGATCTCCTTTGATGCGGAGCGAAACCTGAAAAAATGTCTTCAAGCCGCCTTATTTCGTTGAAATGAATTAACGGATATCACCGTCATCACACATGGACCGGATTTTTTCCTCACTGTAACCGAGTTCTTTTAAAATCGCCGATGTATCGCGACCGATCGGGCCTGATATTTTATGGGGGATTGATTTGGAATCGACAGAGCGGAAATGAACGGGGCCGTTTGTGAAAACCGTCTTCGTTCCGTCACTGTATTCATAATGGTAAGCATAATGATTGGCAATGACCTGCGGATCTTCCGGTACGTCTTTAAAGTGTGCAAGCACTTCATGAGGCAGATCGCGGGCAGCTAACATATGATGCCAATAAGAAATCGGCTTTTCTTTAAATTTTTTATCAAGAATAGCCACCAATTCTTTTTTATTTTTGTAATAAGCGACAGGGGTGGAAAATCTTATATCCTCCGCCAATTCGGGAAGGCCGATCACTTCACAGAATTCAGGGAATCGGCGATAATCTATGACTGCCAGATACAGCCATTCTCCGTCGGATCCTTGGTAGGTATTGCTGCAGGCATGGCTGCAATCCTCATGACTTCTCGGATACTCTCGTCCGTTGAAGCCGTTTAAAAGTCCCGACGATAAAATAAATGTACCGATCTGCAAAAGAGAAACATCGACCTTGTCGCCTTCCCCTGTTCTTTCTCTGCGGAAGAGAGCGGCAGAAATCGCACCGGCAAGGGCGACGGCAGCACAATGGTCGCCGAAACCGACAACCGTCATAATCGGCGGCCCCCCTGCAGGAGCCAAGTCCGCCAAGAGTCCCGTTCTGGCATAAAAGGCGGTATAGTCGTATCCGGGACGGTCTTTTTCAGGGCCCTCTTCACCATAGCCGAGTATGGAAGCATGAATGAGCTTCGGATAAGTATTTTTTAATTGATCGTAGGTCAGACCCATTTTTTCCAAAGCCTGCACACGGTAATTGGTCAAAAAAACATCGGCTGTTTCAAGTAATTTCATGAAAACTTTTTTTCCTTCCTCTTTTTTTATATTGAGAGAAAGAAAGCGTTTATTTAAATTCTGCATATCGAAATTGGGATTGGCCGCCTCCGTTGTAGGAGAAAGAGAAGTAGCCCCCTGTGTTCTCCAGATATCCCCGTCTACAGATTCCACTTTGATCACATCTGCGCCCCATTCGGCAAGAATTCTGGCAGTCATCGGCCCTGCCAGCATATTTGAAAATTCAATTACCTTGATCCCCTCCATGGGTTTCATGAATCATTTCCTCCTTCATACGGCGCTGTCTTTTTTATTATTTGCTTTCAAAAAGTCATGACTATCACTTGAAGATAATGCTTATCAAACATTCCGGTGCCGTTTTATAAATCTGTCATCATAACAAAAGCCGAGACATACAAAGTCAGACTTCAGGTTCCTCAGCTTTTATTTCATTCCTTCCTTTTTTCATTTTTTCACTCATATCACTTTGCAGAATGATGATTTTCTGCCGCTGACATGTAAATAATTAAAAAAAATACGCCATTTGATGTTCCGCAAAAACAGGGAAATCGCCTTTGATAATGAAAAGATCAGGCAAAACCGAAATCGTGACTTTGCCTGAAAACTTTATAAATAATGTATTACTCTTTAAGCAAACCGACCCGGGCAAGGAGTTTTTTTACGGGCTTATATAAAAGACCGGAAGCAATGGCGGTGAAAATCATTCCGGGTGCAGCGGCTGCAGTGAGTGCTATCCAGCTTACACCGGTTATCTGCCACAGTACGAGACGAGCGGCAAAGGCTCCGATGGGGCCGCTGATAATAACGGTCAGCAGATTGGTTCCGCCCAGCGCCATAATGGCACCGACGACAACGCGGAACACCATTTGTACGACCACATTGAAAACAGTATAGATACCGAGCGACATCCCCAGCATACTCGCAAGAATACCTGCAATGATATAACGCTTAAAACCGAAGCAGGCACAGATAAGCACCGCAATGGGTGAGGACATTTGAAATTCACCGCCTGCAAGGGGTGAAGGGATTCTGAATAAGCCGGAAATAATAATCAGAACACTTAACAAGGCGGTGGTAGTCAGGTCTCTTATTTTCATTGATACGCTCCTTACTTGAAAGCTTCATCCACAGACCGCTCAGCCGGTGCCGCAGCCTTATCCGAATTTTCATTTTTAATATTCGGCAAAAGATGGAAGCAGATGATGTTACCCGCAGAATGCAGCAGTCCTCGGATAAATGCTTTTATGAATTCGGCAGCCACTCTGCAGATTGTCCTCTGACGGAGAGATTTCGGCGGGGCCGCGATGAGGGGACGGAAGTTTTCACTGTCCTTCCCGAGGGAGAATGATACAGAATGGGCAAGATCTGATTTTTATAAATCTGCTGCTCTGTCCTTCCCTTTTCTTTCTCCCGAATTACCTATGCAATTTTTCTTCCTCCTCTGCTATCTCTACAAATTTTCAGTATTTCTTTATTCATATTCATTTCATCTGCCTTCGAAGGCAAAAGAAAATACAGAAAAACTGCGGTAATTTTCCCGTCATGGCAGATATTACGCTATGAAACCACTGACGGATTGTTCCGGCTGACCAAGGTGACGTTTGCATCCTGCAAATGTGTAAGAAGCAGATCGGTACTATAGGTTTTGCCGATACCTGTACCGATCAATATAATAAAAAGACCTTTATTTATCGCTTTTACCTTCGTAAATTATTTTTGTTAACCTAATCTGACTTTGCATGTTAACTTTTAATATGGCTTAAGTATAACCTGAGGCAATTTCGGTGTCAACTCAGTTAACATTCTATGTTGACAATACTGAGAGGCATAAATAAATGTACTTCAACTATACCTTGTGGTTATAAGCGTCAATCTACACCCCTATTGTGGTTGACGATATATATTAAAATTTGGAAAAATTTTTTGAGAAGATATATTTTATTCCCTTTTACATCTTTTTTCATTGATTTTTGTAATTCCGTCTGTTTCCCAAAAATATTTCGCCCTTATCAAATGACTTTTTTCCGACTTTTACGGACAAATAAAAAAAACGCAGCCCGAATTTTTCCAAGCTGCGGTCTTTTTATTGATTGTATCAGAATTTCTGCCTGTATCCGAGGCGGAAATTGATCGGCATTGCATTATAGCGGGAATATACATGGGAGATGATATCGTTTCTGTCCAGCACATTATCTACATCAAGGAATATTTCCGAATTTTTTGTAGCTGCATATTTGACAAATAAACTGGTCATGAACAGAGGCTTTACTTTTTCCTGATAAGTTTCAAGCACTCGTTTGCCCAGATAATTCCCTTGGAAACTGACCGTCCATTTATCATGAGTATAGCTGACTCCCCCGTTCAGCTGCACCCTTCCGTAACTTCTCTGCCACCCTTTTGCAGGAGAACGGGCATCGTAAAATTTCGGGTCGGAAAGAGAAATACCGAAGTTGGTGTTCCAGCCGTTTTTATGCTGCGTTTCGACGGACAATTCGATCCCTTTATTTTTGGTGTCTTCATTCATTGCCATGTCTGTATACACACCGTTGACTTTTACTTCTTTTAATCGAATAAAATCTTTTACATCGCTCTTAAAGAATGCCAGTTTCCAAAGACTGTTTCCGCGGAGCATTTTTAATCCCGCTTCATAATGTTTTCCCGTTTCCGGCTTGATTCCCGGATTGGCTTCCTGATTTCCTCTGCCGTACATATCGGGCAGCGTGGGCATGGTGAAAGATTCGCCGTAGCTTGCATACCAGCTCAGTTCGTCATTCATTTTATGGAGAAACTGCACCTGCGGCGTGAATTCATTGTATTCGGTTCCGTCGGGAGAATTGTCCGTCCATGTCTCCCGGGCACTTAAGATCATCGTATTTTTCTCATTAAATAAATGCTCCCACTGTGCAAACACAGAATAAATATTGCGTCCGTAGCTTCTTGATGACGGATCCTGATATTTTATAAAAGATGTGGTCTTTTTATCCCATAGGGGCTTATTTTTTTCATCCAGACGGTACATTTCTCTCTCGGCGCCGATTCCCAAAAGATATACATCATCCTTGGATTTCCATTCCTTATGCACATCCAGCCCGATTTTTTCATCTCTTGAATTGTAAGTATATTTTCTATCTAAAATTTGTTTCACCACATCGGTGGTCTTATCGGCATAGTCATAGTATTTGTAGTCCGTGTCGGAGGTGAATCGATGGAAATAAAGATTGCCGTTCCATCCTTTATTATCTTGATAATGAAGAATGTTGCGCCATGTTTTTTTCTTCGTATGACGCTCATCATAAATCGCCGGCCCCACTCGGTTGGAATAGTTGTAGGTCCGATCGAAGTCATGTTCCAAATAGGTGGAAGTAAAACGGAGATTATCCGTAAAATCATACCCTATGTTCCAGTTGTATTTTTCTCCGCCTTTAAAATCAAAGTATTTCCCCGAACTGCTCGGCTCTGATACACGGAGTATTTCCCCCTTTTTATCATAGGTGAAATCGAAATTCAGCTTATCCGCCTGTACATGGAAATCATGTCTTTGCCGTCCGAAATTGCCGAAAGAAAGGCTTGCATTATTATAGCCTTTTCCTCTGCTTGTAATGATATTAATGACGCCGCCGGTAGTGTCGCTCCCGTACAATACGGCACCGCCGCCGCGGACGACTTCTACTTGTTTAACGTTTTCAACGGGAATCGTATCCAAATCATAGTATGCAGAGCGGAAGTTCAAAGGAACTCCGTCCACCATGACGAGTGTCCCCCTTCTCTTTCCGCGGATCAAAAACTCTCCGCCGCCGGAACCGGCTACTTCCGATTTATATATGATCCCCGTCGAAAATCTGAGAGCTTCTTCCATGGTGGCAGCACCGGTTTTTTCCAATTCTTCTCGGGTGTAAACCGCCGTCGTTGCAGGAATATCGATATCTCTTTTTTCATACCGCTCCGCTGTTACCAGTATGGGATCCAGCGAATACACCGTATCTTCCGCCGCAAGGGCGGATATGCTCCCCGACAGAGCCATGACCGCAAGGCCGCCGCCAATTGTTTTTTCATCATCCAATCTCCTCTCAGTATTAAATTACTAATTTAATTTTATTAAAAATGAATTTTTTATTCATTTTAATGATATTATATCATAATCTTTTATTATTTCATCATACTTCATTAATTTTTATAACGTTATTTTATTTATATAATCAGCCGCTCCTAATTTTTAGCATTCTTATTTTAGAAAAGAACGAAAAAAAGCCACAGAACGAGAATATTCTGTGACTTTTCATTTTATTATTTATTTTGCAGGGTTCACTTGTTTGCTTTCATTGATCCCGTAAAGAGGATTCTCATCGCATTTAATACGGCAAGGATCATCACTCCTACATCGGCAAAGATGGCAAACCACATATTGACAATACCGACAGCGCCCAAAAGAAGACTCAGCAGTTTCACCCCTATGGAGAACCATATATTCTGGTTAACGATGGTGAGGCATTTCCGAGAAATTTTGATCGCTTTGGAAATTTGCATCGGATCGTCGTCCATGAGGACTACGTCGGCTGCTTCGATGGCTGCATCGGATCCCATGGCACCCATAGCGATTCCTATATCTGCTCTGGTGAGTACCGGCGCATCGTTGATGCCGTCACCGACAAAGGCCACTTTTCCGCTTTCTTTATTTTCTTCAAGCAGTTTTTCCACTTTTTCTACTTTATCTGCCGGAAGAAGTTCGCTGTATACCTGATCGACGCCCAGATCGGAAGCAACGGAATCGGCTACTTCTTTGGCGTCGCCGGTGAGCATCACCGTTTTTCTTACACCGATATCTTTCAGTGCTTTAACGGCAGCTTTAGACGATTCTTTCACCACATCGGAGATGACCACATGTCCGGCATAGTTGCCGTTAATTGCCACATGAATAATGGTGCCTTTCTTTTCGCAGGATTCCCAAGCGGCTCCCACATTTTCCATCAATCGGGAATTGCCGACGGCAACCACATCTCCGTTTACATTGGCTTTGATTCCCTGACCTGCAATTTCTTCCATGACTTCCACTTTGCAGTCGTCCGCTTCATTGGGATAAGCCTTTCTGAGAGAGGCTGCGATGGGATGGGTCGAATAGCGTTCTACATGAGCCGCCAGATGAAGCAGTTCTTTCGGTGACAAGCTGTGTGTATGAGCAGCGGTGACTTCAAAAACGCCTTTTGTCAATGTTCCCGTTTTATCGAAAACAACAGTTTTTACTTTAGACAGAGCTTCCAGATAATTGGAACCTTTTACGAGGATTCCTGCCCTGCTTGCTCCTCCGATACCGGCAAAGAAACTCAGAGGAATACTGATGACAAGTGCGCAGGGACAGCTGATAACGAGGAATGTAAGCGCTCTGTAGATCCATGTTTCCCAATCGGCGGGAAGATCCAAGAACGCCATACGGACGACGGGAGGGATGATCGCCAGTGCAATGGCACTGAATACGACTGCCGGCGTATATACCCGGGCAAATTTGGAAATGAAATCTTCCGCTTTGGATTTTCTGGAACTTGCATTTTCAACCAAGTCAAGAATTTTGGATACTGTCGATTCTCCGAATTCTTTCGTGGTCCGTATTTTCAAAAGGCCGTTAATATTGATACAGCCGCTGATGACTTCGTCCCCTTCTTCCGCATCTCTCGGAACACTTTCACCGGTGAGGGCTGCTGTATTTAAGGTAGAAGTACCGCTTACGACAACACCGTCGATAGGAATTTTTTCTCCCGGCTTGACTACGATGATGCTTCCGATTTCCACTTCATCGGGATCCACTTTTTCAAGCTGCCCGTTTTCTCTTTCCACATTGGCATAGTCGGGACGGATATCCATGAGTTCGCTGATATTTTTGCGGCTCTTTCCTACGGCATAACTCTGGAACCATTCGCCAATCTGGTAAAAGAGCATAACCCCGATGGCTTCCGTATAGTCCCCTTCTTCATAAATCGCCAGCACGATAGCGCCGATAGTGGCAATCGCCATAAGGAGGCTTTCATCAAAAGCCTGCCGGTTCTTGATTCCTTTGAAAGCTTTTAAAAGGATATCATAGCCGATGACAAGGTACGGTACCAGATACAGTGCAAAACGAACCATACCCGTCACGGGGGCAAAGTGAAGCGCTATCATTAAAACGGCAGCTATTATGATCCGTATTAAATTTCTTTTCTGCTTCTTGTTCATTTCTGATAACCTTTCATGAATGACTTTTTATGAAATGAATTATTTCAAATAGATTTCACAATCGTCTTCCACTTTTTTGCAGTTTTTATAAACTTCCTGCATGACTTCTTTTGCATCTTTGCCTTCTTCGAATTCCACATTCATTTTGAGTGCCATGAAATTCACGGAGCAGTCTTTCACCCCCGGCGTCGCCTTTGCGGCATCTTCCATTTTCAGAGCGCAGGCTGCGCAGTCCACATCAATTTTGTAACTTTTTTTCATTTTTGTCTCCTCATTTCTTTATAATTAAAAGTTTGTTTAATCGTTATATTAATAATATACTTTCCTTTATCTTTTTTGTCAAGTCTTTTATCCCGTTTTTTATTAAAAAAGAGAGACTATCTGATATTGATTTTTCCTGCCGGAATATCTACAATGAAATGAAGTATTTATAAGGAAGGGACATGATTATGTCAGAATTTAAATGTGTTTTGCCCCATCGTCACGGAGGAAATGAAACCGTCGTCCTCGGTCATCTTCCCGACTCGAAAACAATTGAAGATGTTTCTGTTCTTTTAAAACAGCTCTCCGATCCGACAAGGCTTAAAATTTTTTGGATCCTCTGCCATATGGAGGAATGCGTCATCAATATCGCCGCCATCATGAATATGAGCAGTCCCGCCGTCTCCCATCATCTCCGTCTTCTCAAAGCTTGCGGACTCATCAATTCGAGAAGAGAAGGAAAGGAAATGTACTATAAAGCGGCAGACACGGAAATGGCAAATGAACTTCATCATGCCATCGATAAAATTGCAAAAATCACATTGCCGGAATAAAAGATTGTTCAAAATCTTTTGCAATATTTCATAAAAATGATAAAAAGCAGTCAGAGAAATATTTCTTCTTTGACTGCTTTTTCACTTTTGTCTTTCTTAGAAAAGCGGCATTCCTTAAAATATTTTATTTTCTCCATTTGTCGGGAAGGAGAACGCCCCCGATGACGGCCGCCGCAAGCAGCACGTATTTGGTAACTGCCCACGGCACAAACAGATCCGTTATGGAATATAGAGCGACAATGACCGTCGCCAGTTCTCTTCCCCTCGGATATACGCCGTATCTTTGAAACAGCGAAGCTCCCAAAATCGTATAATTGATGACGACCATCACAAATTGTATCCAAAGGTTGAGCCAATATCTGCGGTTTTCTTCGAGTGGCAAGAAATAACTGCCTGCCATGACAGAAATTCCGATGACGGTACATAAAATGACGGGAATAAGGCGGTACAGAAAAGTCTGAGTCCTTATTTCTTTTTTTATGCTGAGAAACCCGTCTTTCCAAGTGGATACAAAAAGAATAAGTATCACCGAAATATATTCCCCTGCAAAGACAAGTTCCATAAAATTGATGTTTCTCATAAATATTCCTTTATTTGACCTGCATGAATTTCCCGAAACCGGAAAATTTCATTCCCCTTCCTCCCGAGATTGGAAAAACTCATCGGAACGGGCTTGGGACATATCATGACAGGGATTTTCTTTTTTGTTTTTCCGGTTCGAGCATTTTCAAAAGATCCGGCATGTCTTCACTTTTCCAGATCCATTCGGGAGCCATTTCCGCCGCTTTTTCTTTTGCCGCTTTCAGATCATAATAAACCTGCCATTTTGCTTCTTTCAGATCTTCTCCCGTTTGCCGCAGCAGATAGGCGGGATGAAAGGTAGGCATCACGGGAATTCCGTCATAGTCGATCCACTGCCCTCTGGAGCGGACAATTCCCGCGTCATGGCCCAAAAAGAAACGGAGCGCCACTTTCCCGAGGCCCACTATCACTTTCGGTTTAAGGAGAAATATTTCTTCCGCAAGCCATTCCCGGCCGCAAAAAGATCCTTCCTCCATGGTGGGCGTACGATTTCCCCGAGGACGGCATTTCACGATATTGGTCACATACACATGATCTCTTGTGATCCCGACAGAATATAAAGCTCTGTCCAATAATTGTCCCGACGGTCCCACAAGAGGGCCGCCGTATTCATCTTCCACACTTCCGGGACCCTCGCCGACGATCATCAGAGGAGAATCGGAAGGTCCCGTGGAAAGGACAGGCCCGTGTCCTCCTTCTTTCCGAAGGGGGCAGCGGCTGCATCCGCCGATGGCTTTTTTCAACTCATCATAGCTTTGAAAGCGGTGTTCGTCGCCGAAAATTTCCGCTCTCCGCCGCCTTGCATATTCCTCTGCATCTTCATTGCCCCACAAATCCATGGTCATTCTCCTTTAACGGAATATCATTCCATATCTTCCGGCTCTTCTTGGTCTGCCAATTCATAAAACAAAGTAAATTCACCGGCAAAACTCATTTTTACGACACCGATGGGGCCGTTTCTGTTTTTTGCCAAAATGACTTCCGTTTCTCTTTGCTTGGGATCATCTTCAGCAAGCTCTTTATTATAATAAGCTTCTCTGTAGAGGAAGCAGACCAAGTCGGCGTCCTGCTCTATGGATCCCGATTCGCGCAGATCGGAAAGCATGGGGCGGTGGTTCGGACGGGAATCGGGGCCGCGGGAAAGCTGGGACAGGGCAATCACCGGTACATTTAATTCCCTTGCCAAACTTTTCAGTGAACGGGAAATTTCGGAAATTTCCTGCTGGCGGCTTTCGCTGTAACGCAGATTTCTTCCCGTCATCAGCTGCAGATAGTCGATGATGACCACGTCAAGTCCTTTTTCCGCTTTCAGTCTGCGGCATTTCGAACGGATCTGCGCCACTGTCACGCCCGGAGTATCGTCAATATAGAGAGGCGCTTCCATAAATACGCTCGCCGCTTTGGACAGATTCAGCCATTCCTTTTCTCCCCTGATCCGTCCCGTTTTCAGCCGCTGGCTGTCTATCAATGCGGTAGAACTCAAAAGGCGCTGCACCAATTCATCTCTCCCCATTTCCAGAGAAAAGAAAGCCACCGTTTTTTTTGCATGAGAAAGGCTGATATTTTTTGCCATATTTAAAACAATGGCGGTTTTTCCCATGGAAGGACGGGCTGCCACAATGATCAAATTGCCCTTCTGAAGACCCGTCGTAAAACGATCAAGCCCGGAAAATCCGGTGGAAAGGCCCGTGATCGGTTCATTATTCTGCGCCTGTTTGGTGATATTTTCCAAACTTTGATGAACCGCTTCTCCGACGGGGATAAATCCCCCTTTTCTGTCATCCTTCGTTACCTGCAAGATGAATTTTTCCGCATCGTCTACAATGTCTTCCACCGTGTCTTCTTCGGTATAAGCGGCATCGGCAATCGTTCCCGCCGCATCGATCAGCCGCCGTAATTTCGACTTTCCTTCTACGATCTTTGCATGCCGTTCCACGCCTTTGGTGGTGATCACATGCTCCGGCAATTCATTGACATACATGATGCCGCCCACATCATCAAGGCGCCCCATACGGCGCAGTTCTTCCACCACGGTAAGAATATCCGCACTTTCGCCGCGGCGGACAAGATTTAAAATAGCCTGATAAATAACGGCATCCTGTTCTCTGTAAAAATCTTCGGGATTTAAAAGATCTTCGACGGCAATCACCGCCTCTTTATCCAAAAGCATGGCTCCCAAAACCGCCATTTCCGCCTCGATATTTTGCGGCGGCATACGGCCTATTACAAGGGCATCTGCATTATTTTCTCTTTTACGGTTTCTGCCGTTCCGTTCTGTATCTGCCATAATATCCTCATTACCAATTATTTTTTGACAAGCATAAAGTCTAATATTTCTTTGATATGTCGAACCGGTGTCACCGAGAGAGACAAATGTGCCTCTCCGATATCCGTTCTGTTTTCATAAGGAATAAAAATCCCCTTCATTCCCGCCTGACGGGCACCGAAAGCTTTCTCATACACGCCGCCTACGGGCTTTATATCGCCGGACAGGGAAATTTCTCCCGTAACCGCCCAATCTTGACGGAGGGGAATTTTTTCCAAAGCGGAAATGATCGCCGCCGTGATGGCAGCTCCTGCGGAAGGTCCGTCCACTTGTCCGCCGCCGATGATATTGATATGCAGATCATAATCACCGAGATCTTTGTCTGTCATCGCCCGCACGACGGAAGCCGCATTGGCGGCCGAATCTTTTGCCATGGAACCTGCCGTGTCATTGAAACGGATGGTGCCCTTCCCTTTTTCTCTTGCCGGATAGGCCGCCGCTTCAATTTCAATGGTGCTTCCCAAAAATCCGGATACGCCGAGGCCGTAGATATGACCCGTTTTCGCAACGTCGGAAGCCACTTTCCTGTTTCCGCCGGAAAGACGGCTTTCCTGCAATGTACGGCGCATGATCTCTGAAGAAATACGGACATTTTCGGTATGCCCCGTTTCATAAACGGCAAGGCCGTATGCATCGGAAAGCAAATTCACCGCTTTTCTGCCTTCCATGGTATATTCGCTGATTAATTCGGGAACGCCTTCCTCTAACTCCACCTTCAGTTTCGCCGCCGTATGGATGACGATCTGCTGCACATCTTCCGGCTTCAGTGGTTCAAAAAATACTTCCGCACAGCGGGAACGGATGGCAGGATTGATTTCCCAAGGCTCTCTCGTGGTTGCACCGATGAGAATAAAATCTGCAGGAGCACCCTCTTTGAATAATTTTTTAATATACGCAGGCACATAGGGACTGTCTTCATCATAATAAGCCGATTCGAAATAAACCCGTTTATCTTCCAGCACTTTGAGGAGTTTGTTTAAGAGGATGGGATCCAGTTCTCCTATTTCATCAATAAATAAAATGCCGCCATGAGCTTCCGTCACAAGTCCCGGCTTCGGCTCGGGAATCCCTTCATCGGCGAGTTCTCTTTGCGCCCCCTGATAAATGGGATCATGAACGGAACCGATAAGAGGATTTGTCATGTCCCGGCTGTCCCAGCGAAGAGTCGTCCCGTCACATTCTACAAAAGGTGCTTCTTCACCGAAAGCCGTCCAAGATAATTTTTTTGCTTCCTGCAAAACGAGGCGGGCCGCCGTTGTTTTTCCCACTCCGGGAGGGCCGTAAAGGATCAAATGCTGCGGATAGGGGGACGCGATTTTGGAAGCCAGTGCTTTCACCGAATCATCCTGTCCCACGATTTCGGATAAACTCCTCGGGCGTACCACATTCATCACCGTTTTGGTCAAACTGATCTCATTTAACTTTTCCAATTTTTCCAGTTTATGAAGACTTTGGGCTGTTTCCACATCCTCCGTTTCCTCATCGACCAATTCTTTTCGGATCTCATCTATATATTCCCGATGTTTTTCTTCCAGACGGGCCGCAATTTTTCGCTCCAGCTGTTCTTCCACCGCCTGCCGCGCCAAAATATCGGAAAGGCGGTCTTCCAATTGATCCAAAACGGCAGGAATCTCCTCATCTTTCGGTTCCCTGTCGTATTCTTTGCTTTCAAGAATCAGCCGTTCCAACCCCATCAAACGAGTTCGGGGATTTTCGTCATGAATATATTTCATGGCATCATAGCGGCCGGCACGGACAATCAGCTGCTCTGCCCCGACGGCATTGACATAAATGGTATAAATGGCATTCAACTGGCGTTTCAATTCCAGATCATCCACAGCCTTCCCGTCGATGACACGGTTTTTCAAGCGGCTGAATAATTCCCTGCTGTCTTCCATAACGTACCTTCCTTATATGATTTCTTTTTCTATTTTACAACAAAATTTCATCAAATGCTTCCCTTTAATCACCCTCCGATCCCTTCCCTTTTTTACAACAAAAATGAAATACCCTTCTTTTTTCTTTATTTCTCGCTCATTATTTTTCTTTTCTATTACATTTTTACTGCTTTTGAAAATAAAAAAACTCCGCCCTTTTACGGTGCAGAGTTTCCTGAAATCTGAAATGTTATAATTATTTCCCTTTGTATTGATTGTAGTATTTTGCCCCCTTGTCCGAATCATGCATGAGATTTAAAAGTTCTGCTCCTCTTTCCATGGTAAGACCGCAATATTCTGCATATTCTTTCAGCGGATTTCCTCTCAATTCCCGTTTTCGCTTCATATATTCCCGCCGCTCTTCTTTGGAAAAACCCTCTACCTCTCTCAG
This sequence comes from uncultured Dialister sp., assembly GCA_900545785.1. Classification (GTDB taxonomy): domain Bacteria; phylum Bacillota; class Negativicutes; order Veillonellales; family Dialisteraceae; genus Dialister. The sequence continues at coordinate 16,069 of URAA01000015.1, forward strand.
ATCCTGCATACGTCTTGCCCTGCGGAAAATAAGGTACACTTCCGTCCGCTCCGCTTCGGTCTTCGTCATTTTTCCTTCCTTCACGAGTTCCGCCAAATAATAACGGGCCAATTCGGGATTATGGGGCGATTCTCCTTTTAAACTTGCCGGAACGGCAGCCGGTTCTTTCAGCCGTGCATCGATTCCTGCGCCGAAAAAGGAAGAAAAACAAATTCCCAAAACCAACATTTTCATAATACTTTTTATCATAAAATCCTCCTTCTGTCGATTATTTCCATATTCATCAGATGTCGCCTTTTCAATCAAAACTTTTCCGATGCTTTTTTAAATTCTTCCGAATACACTTTGGAAGCGATCTCATAAACTGCGTCCGCCAGAAATTGGGACGTTGCATAACGATAGCGATCCTTTATTTTTATGATCTGTTTTTTCTGTACCGCTTTGACCCCCTGCAAGGCGGGATCGGTCACCACTTCTTCCACATATCGATCGATGTCTCCTCCCGGATTGCTTACGAAAGCTCTTTCGGGAAACAGGAAATAATCGGGATTGACTGCAAGAATCGCTTCTTTGCTTAAATGTTCCCCCCGCTCCAGTCCTGCCACGGCCGCTCCGTTTTTCACCCCTGCCATGGTACAGATCTGATGAAACAAACCGTCTTTGCTTCCGAAAACGCCGTTCATGGAATAAGCCATCAAAATTTTTCTCTTTTCCTCAGGGATTTCAGAAATCACAGAATTTACTTTTTCCAATTTATTTTCCATGGCGGCAATGACTTCTTTTCCTTTCTCCGGCTCCCCTGTCGCATCAGCAGCCGTCTGAATATGATGCACCACCAAATCATAAGTGACGGCGACTTTCATTTCACAAACGGGAATTCCCATGTCCCGCAGTGTTTTCGCCTCGCTCCGATCCCCGTTGCTTTGGAGAAGGACCAAATCGGGCTTCAATGCTATGATCTGTTCCGTACTCAGATGATCGGGAACTGCCTTTTCCACTTTCCGCGCCTCTTCATAAATGAGCGAATCTTTTTCATTCAAAGCGGACTCGGGAACGGCAACGATCCTCTCAGGCGGAACAAGGGCAGCCAATATTTCATTCAGTCCGAGTGTGGTTGCATAGATGCGTTTCGGCTTTTTCGCAAAAGATACAACCGTCCCGAAATCATCGGTGACACGATAGGCTTCACCCGAAGCACCATTTCCTTTCGGCACGCCGCAGCCCGAAAAAAGAAACAGGACTAAAACTAACAAACCGCCTGCCGCTGCCATGATTTTTTTAGAAAATTCCATTGTTATTTCCCATTTCATTAATACATGATTATATTCAGATATTCATAAATTATTGTATTATATACTCTTCCTATATTCAATCATAAAATGAAATAGGAGCCATTTTCCGAAAAAATAAAAACTCCGCCTCTTTTAAAGGCGAAGTTTTTATTTTTATTCTATGAATGCATTGGATTCTTTCCATTCGGCAGTTATTTTTTTCTGTTTTTCAATGATACCTTCCAATTCTTCCTGCTGGCGTTTGACTTGCCCGAATCCGGTACCGCCGTAACTTTCTCTGTTTTTTACACAGTTTTCAATGGTTAGCACTTCGCAGATATCTTTTTCAAAAAGAGGGCTCATTTCTTTATATTCTTCCGGTGTCAGATCCAAAAGAACTTTTTTATGTTCGATGCAGTAGGAAACGGCTTTCCCGACCACTTCATGAGCTTTGCGGAAGGGGAGTCCTTTTTTTGCCAGATAGTCTGCCATATCGGTGGCATTGGAGAAATCTTTTTCCAATATATCTCTCGTATGTTCTCCGTTCACCGTTACCGTGGAGAGAATTCCTGCATAAATATCCAGAGCGAATCCCAAAGTATCGATCGCATCAAAGACTCCTTCTTTATCTTCCTGCATATCTTTGTCATAAGCAAGGGGAAGTCCTTTCATCATGGTCAAAAGTGCCGTCAGATGTCCGTAGACCCTTCCTGTTTTTCCCCGAACCAGTTCGCACATATCGGGATTTTTCTTCTGCGGCATAATGGAACTTCCC
>URAA01000016.1 GCA_900545785.1 uncultured Dialister sp.
GCTCTTCCGATCTTGGGAAGAGCGGTAGCGATCGTGCAGGTAAGAATACAGGAAGGCCACATGCCGAAAGCAAGAAGTCCCAATTCATTTAATGTTTTATCGATATCATCTTTGGTGAGACCGGATATAACAGGTCTCGACTTGGGATCAAGATTGTAAGTGGCATCCGTTTTTTCGGCAGCCAGTTTCATCTTTTTCTTAAAATCATCCCGACCTTCCTGCAAATCGGGAATGAAGTCTATTTCAAGAGAAAAGGTAAGATTATCTGCAGTCATAATTAACTCCTTTAAAATGCTTTAATAGAACATACTTATTGTAGCATATCGATACAAATCGAAAAAGATTTTTCAAGATGAAAATAAATATAATATTGAGGATTATTTTATAGAAACATATAAAAGTGATAAAATAATTATAATTGACCGATTTCATCAAGGAAATATAAGTAACAGCCCAAAAGTATTTTCAGTTTCCCGAATTCAATGAGACAATAAAGAATCAGACAATGAAGGGAATTCCATTTATCACATTAAATAATATAAGTAATATAGATAGGATTTTATATCAAAAGCAAATAATTTAAAATTTGATTGTCAGGGAAATATAATTTGTAAAAATATAAAACAAACATGTCAATCCGAAGTTTGATTTGGGAGCAGAAAGAAAAAATATGGCAAGATTAGAACCTAAGCGAAAGAAAAAAAACAAGTATTATAAATTTTTTATAAAAGCAATTTTATTGATATTTCTTTTTGCCGGTATTTGTACGGGTGTTTTGATATATATGACACCGCCGCCGCCTCAGCCGCCGGTGCTTTCAGGACCGCCTGAAATGAGCGGTGTGTCAGCCTCTCTGATCGATGGAAACAGAGGCGATATCATCGCCCAAAAAGAAGGTAATTTAAAGATCTATCCGGCAAGTACTACAAAGATCCTGACTTCCGTCATTGCATTGGAAGAGGGAAAGAATAAGATGAACGAGGACGTGGTGATTTCAAAAAGGGCGATGGAGCAGGATGGCACAAATATGGGGATATCTCCGGATATGCCGATTTCTCTTCACGAACTTCTCTACGGAATGATGCTTTTGTCCGCAAATGATGCGGCAGTCTCCATTGCAGAAACCGTGGGCGGTTCGTATGATGCTTTTATCGAACTGATGAATCAAAAAGCGGTGGCCGTCGGTGCCGTGAATTCCCATTTTTCCAATCCCAACGGTCTGACGGATACGAATCATTACACGACAGCCAATGATATGGCGAGGATTTCCCTGTATGCCATGAAAAATAAAGATTTCAGGAACATCGTTAAAGAAAAAACGTATCCCATGAAATACAGAAACGGGATTTACCGAATCGTTGAAAACAGAAATGAACTGCTCGAAAGCGGTTACCGGGGAATCAACGGCATTAAAACCGGTATGACGGAAGCGGCGGGAGATTGTCTTGTGGCTTCTGCAGAAAGAGAAGGACAGCTGATCATCGTAACCGTTTATAATGATGATAATCGTTGGGATGATGCAAAAAGATGGCTTGATTACGGATTTGAAGCGGTCAAAGCATGGGAAACTTATGAAGCGGAACTTGCCCGAGAACCGAAGATATATAAATTTGTCAATCAAATGTTAGGAAGGGAATCGAAATGGGAAGAAGAAAAAATACGCCGCTATTAGTACGTTTATTTCCACACAGCCGGTTTCTTCGGATATTTTTTGTTATAGCCATGGCGGTGACGATTCTTATTCTGGGGCGTAATATGTACAGTTTATATCAGATTCATGTGCAGGAAACGGAGCTTATAGAAGAAAGAGAAAAACTTCTTGAAGAACAGGAGCGGTTGAAAAAAGAGGCGGAAAATCTGAATAATCCCGAGGTGATAGAAAAGAAAGCAAGAGAAGATTTGGGGCTTGTAAAAGAAAATGAGGTTCCCTATATCAAATAAGTTCGGAAAAATTGACAAGGGATTTTCTTTGCGAAAATACATCAAAATTTTATCAATAAATCTTATATTTTTAAAAGAAAATCATATTGCACTTCTATAGGAAGTTTCGTATAATAACGAATATATATTGAGTTTTTCAGGGAGGATGTTTTTTCTTACATGGCCTTAGAAGTAGGAAGTATCATTGAAGGGACCGTTACCGGACTTGCAAAATTCGGAGTATTTGTTGATCTTGGTGACAAAAAAACAGGATTGGTTCACATTTCGGAAGTGGCTAGTGAATATGTGAGTGATGTCAATGATTATTTAAAAATGCGGGATAAGGTAAAAGTTAAAGTCTTATCTATTGATGACAAAGGAAAAATTGCTTTATCAATCAAACAGGCGCAGAGCGGTGAGGATAAAGAGACTAATTCCAAACATTCTGATAAAGAGTATGCAAACAATCGTCATGGGCAATCTCATGAAAATCGTGAGTCCTTTCAAGGAAGGGATAATAAGAGTTCTTTCAATGCAAGAAACGACGGCTATCGCGGAAATAATAAAAAAAGCGGTAATCCCGTGTCTTTTGAAGATAAACTCAGCCGCTTTTTGAAGGACAGTGATGAACGTCTTCTTGATTTAAAAAGAAATGTGGAATCTAAACGCGGCGGCAGGGGCGCCAAACGATCGGATTAATTTTAATAATCATATAGGGTGAATAAAACCGTGGGTTCATTGATTTGAACGGGCGGTTTTATTTTTTATGATAAAATGTTTATAGAGTATTTTTGATAATGAATAATAAAACGGCCGAAATTTTGGGAGGAAATATGAAAAGAGCCATCATAGATATAGGAACAAATTCAGTCCGTTTATTAGAGGCGGAAAAAAATGACAGCGGAGATTGGTCCGTGAAGCGGAAAGAAGTTAAAACAACTCGTCTGGGAGAAGGAATGACGGATCAGGCTATGATTTCGGCAGCCTCCAAAGAAAGAACGATAAAAGCCGTCTGTGATTTTTCAAAGACGGCAAGACAGGACGGGTATGATGACATCCGAGGTTACGGGACGTCTATCATGAGGGATGCATCCAACGGGATTGAATTTGCCGGTGAAATTACTGCCCAATCGGGCATTCCTATCCGAATTCTTTCCGGCAGAGAGGAAGCTTTTTACAGTTATTTGGGAGCTGCCGGAAAAACTGCAGTCATTACTTCTGTTGTTGATATAGGCGGCGGTTCGACTGAAATATGCATCGGATTCGGTCATGATATCGGCATGCGTTACAGTTTTCGTCTGGGGGCGGTCCGTTGTTCCCATGCTTTTGATTCGTCTTCGCCCCGAGGACTGGGAGAACTCAGAAAACATTGCTTTGAAGTTTTCCGTTGTACCGAACTGATAAATGAGGCGCAAGCGGTGAAGAACTGGGTGATCGTAGGAGGTACAGCCACTTCCATGGCAGCTATTTTACAAGAACTGGAAGTTTATGATTCCTCAAAAGTACAAGGGTATACGATGAATCAGGACACGGTAACAAAATTGTTGGAACGATTATTCAATATGACCTATGATGAAAGATGCCATCTGCCGGGCATGCAGCCTGAAAGAGCGGATATCATTGTTGCAGGAGTTGTCATCTTGGATGCTCTGATGGAATATTTTGCAATTCCCGAAGTGCATGTAAGTGACAGGGATTTAAGTGAAGGGCTGCTTGATGCAGATGTCATCATGCCTCAGAATTAACTTATAAAATGACAAATCAAAATTTCTTTCTCTCATACATGACAAACTATGCAAAAGAAAATGAACTTTGGAAAGAAGGGGACAGGATCCTTATCGCAGTATCGGGAGGACCCGATTCATTGGCACTTCTCCTTGCATTACATGAAATAGCGGCAAGAGAAAAGCTGACTCTCGGCTGCTGCTGTGTTAACCATCATTTGCGCAGCAATGCGGCGATGGAAGCGAATTTTGTCCGGCGGGTATGTAAAGACTTATCCGTTGACTTTTTTTTAAAAGATATAGATGTGCTCGGTAAAATAAAAACAGGAGGATCAGTTGAAACCGCAGCAAGAGAATTAAGATATGAAGCATTGAGGGAAGTCAAAACTGCTGAAAAGTATGACAAAATTGCCGTGGCTCATCATGGAAATGATCAGGTGGAGACCATACTTTATCATTTGATCAAAGGAAGCGGTACAAAAGGGCTTGCCGGTATGAAAGCGAAAAATGAAGACATTATTCGGCCGCTTCTGGGGATAGAAAAGCAAGATATTCTGGAGTTTTTAAAAAAATATCCTTATCGGGCTTGTCATGATGAAACAAACGACATTCCCGATGTTATGCGGAATAAAATTCGTTTACGTCTTATTCCCTTGCTCAAAGAATATAACCCTAAAATTGAAAATTCCATTTTGCGTATGGGAAGTATAGTAAGAGAAGAGGATGACTTTCTTTCAACGGAAGCAAAAAAGTTTATATCGGAAAATGTATCCGTAAAAGAAGAAAGGTATTTTTTCACGATAAAAAGCTTCTCTTTGTTGCCGCTGGCGTTAAAAAGAAGAGTTTTGAGAGAAGTTTGTGCCCGAGTTTCTCATAAAATCCCCGATTTTGAAGGTATAGAGAAATTTATATCTTTGATTGAAAAGGGATATACAGGAAATAAATCTTCCGCTTCGGGCAATCTTATGATTCTTGAATATGGAAAAGTAATTATTCAAAGAGGAAATACTCGTTATATAATAGATAAAGATAAAAGAAAAAAAACGATTGATTTCAAATCTGTATCTTTGTCGGCAGCAGATATAATAAATGATATGTCCGAGGAAGATGAAAAATGGATGATTAAAACGGAAATATACGGAGAGCCGCCGAAAAAAATATTTAAAAATCAATTGTTACTTGATGCGGATCGGGTGGGGCATATTATAGTAAGGAGCAAAGAGGAAGGTGATCTTTTTTTCCCGAAAGGAATGAAAGGATCCAAAAAATTGGCCCGGGTTATGCAAGATTTACATATACCTGCCGCAAAAAGACGGACATGGCCGATTCTTTCCGATGAAGAACATATTTATTGGATTGCCTTTTTGCGAGGAAGCCGGTTCGGAAATCCCGATGAGACAACAAAAAAATATTTACTTATAACGCTGGAAAGGGAGATTCAGGGGAATGGAGAATTTGAATAAAGATATCGAAAAAGTATTGATTGATAAATCAATGCTGCAGAAGCGTATTCATGAACTGGGCCAAGAAATAACGAAGGATTATGAAGGCAAAGATGTGGTGCTGATAGGAATTTTGAAAGGTGCCATGCCTTTTCTGTGTGATTTGATGCGTGAAATTGATTTGCCGCTTACATTAGATACCATGTGTGTTTCCAGTTACGGAAACGATACAATTTCTTCCGGCAGCATTAATATAAGAAAAGATCTGGATAAAGATATACAGGGGAAAAACGTGATCGTCGTAGAAGATATTATTGATACGGGTATTACTCTTTCCTTACTGGTTCCGTTATTGAAAAAGAGAGGAGCTGCTTCCGTAGAACTTGCGGTATGTTTGAATAAAAAAGAAAGAAGACAGAAACAAGTAGATGTAAAATATGTGGGCTTTGATGTTCCCGATGAATTTATTGTGGGATACGGATGTGATTATGCCGAAAAATACAGAAATCTCCCCTCCGTATGCACATTAAAAAGCAAGGTTTATACAAGAGCATAGCTTTATATAGTATGATATAGATGTAATTATTTATATTTATATTTTCAGTTGATTAAAAGGATAGAGATATGATAAAATTAATCTCTGAAGTTGTGATATGGTTTTACTCTGATCAGAAGAAGGAGGATTAGATTGAATAGGTTCGTAAAGAATGTAGCGCTCTATGTATTTTTGATGGTCGTAGCTGTTGCTATATTCAATAACGTTGTTCATCCGCAAGAAAAACTTGCAGAAATGGCATACAGTGATTTCGTTTCACAAATCGAAAAACGAAATGTAGCATCTGTTGTCATGACAGAAAATTCAATTAAAGGTAAATTAAAAGACGGCACCGAGTTTTCTACATATATTCCAAACAATGACACGCAGATTGTAGAGAAAATGACACAAGGCGATGTGGTTATTACAGTAAAACCGCCGGAACAGCCTTCCTGGTGGATGAGCCTTTTGTCATCTTTACTTCCCATTTTAATTTTAGTGGCAGTTTGGTTCTGGATTATGAATCAAACACAAGGCGGGGGCGGCCGTGTCATGAGTTTCGGCAAATCTCGTGCAAAAATGAGCGGTCAGGATCAGGTACATGTGAATTTTTCCGATGTGGCCGGTGAAGATGAAGCAAAAGAAGAATTGTCGGAAGTTGTAGATTTTCTGAAAAATCCGGGAAGATACACTGCCATCGGTGCCAAAATTCCCAAAGGGGTTCTTTTGGTAGGACCTCCGGGGACAGGCAAGACACTTCTGGCAAAAGCAGTGGCAGGAGAAGCCAAAGTACCGTTTTTCTCTATTTCCGGTTCTGATTTCGTTGAAATGTTTGTCGGTGTGGGTGCTTCTCGTGTAAGAGACTTATTTGCTCAGGCAAAGAAAAATGCACCCTGTATCATTTTTATCGATGAAATTGATGCAGTAGGACGTCAACGCGGCTCCGGCCTCGGCGGCGGACATGATGAAAGAGAACAAACTTTAAACCAATTATTGGTAGAAATGGACGGATTCGGTGCAAATGAAGGTATCATTACAATTGCAGCAACAAACCGTCCCGATATTCTTGATCCCGCCTTGCTTCGTCCCGGCAGATTTGACCGCCGTGTCGTGGTAGGACGTCCGGATTTAGCCGGCCGTATTGCGATTTTGAAAGTTCATGCAAAAAACAAGCCCTTAGATCCGGATATTAATTTAGAGACGATTGCAAAGAAAATTCCCGGATTTACGGGAGCTGATATTGCCAATCTGTTGAACGAAGCAGCTTTACTGGCTGCCCGTCAGAACAGAAAAACCATTTCTATGGCAGATATGGAAGAAGCCAGTGAAAAAGTCAGCTACGGGCCGGAAAGGAAGAGTCATAAGGTCAGCGACGAAGAACGGAAGATCACAGCTTATCATGAATCGGGCCATGCCATCATGGCAACAGTTCTTGAACATGCCGATCCCGTACATAAGGTAACCATCATTCCTCGCGGGCAGGCAGGGGGCTATACGATGATGCTTCCTCAAGAGGAGCGTTCTTTCATTACAAAGTCGCATTTGCTTGCCCAGCTTCGGGTGGCTCTCGGAGGAAGATGTGCCGAGCAAATTATTTTTAATGAAATTTCCAGCGGCGCATCGGGAGACTTGCAGCAGGTTACGGCCATTCTTCGTAAAATGATTATGGAATGGGGCATGAGTGAACGTCTCGGACCGATGATATTCGGAGAACATCAGGAACAAATTTTCCTTGGCAAGCAGTTGGGCTCAGAGAGAAATTACGGTGAAGCCGTAGCAACTATCATCGACGAAGAAATGCATAAATATTTAGATGAAGCTTATAATGATACACTTCAAACATTGACTACTCATCTGGATGTGCTGAAAGCGATGGCAAAAGCACTTCTGGAAGTAGAAACCATTGATCACAAGCAGGTGGAAAATCTGTTTAAGTATCATTCTATTTATGCACCGGGTGAAGAGCCTCTCGCGAATAATGAAGCCGATCAAAACCAGCCTCCGATTATAACCGGGGTGCCGGCTCCTGCCTTTGGAGAATAAAATAAAATACCTTATGAATTCCGATTGGTTGAATATCATAAGGTATTTTTTATTGTAATAATTTATTTATCATTTTCCCGAGAAATAATAAGTATGTATAAAAACAAGAATAAATCTATATTTTTCTTGACAGGTTCACATATAAAATGTATAATACTCCTTGTGAGATTTGTCTTGAAACCACTAGCCCCGGAGGAAAGATTTATCTTGCGGTTCTGTTTTTATTAGGAGGATCAGTAAGAATGAAAAGCACATTTATGGCCAATGCGGGTAATGTTACTCGTAAATGGTATATAGTTGACGCAGAGGGAAAGACACTCGGCCGTTTGGCGGCGGAAGTGGCAAAAGTTCTCAGCGGCAAGAATAAACCTACTTTCACACCGCATGTTGATACAGGTGATTTTGTAGTTGTTATCAATGCAGATAAAGTTGTTCTGACGGGTAAAAAATTATTAACAAAAGAATATTTCCATTATACCGGTTATATTGGCGGAGACAGGTATGAAAAAGCGGGAGACGCTCTTCGGAGAAAGCCGGTCTGGGTTGTCGAACACGCCATTCGCGGTATGCTTCCCAAAACAAAACTTGGTGATCAGATGTATCGTAAGTTAAAGGTTTATGCCGGCAATGAACATCCGCATGCAGCGCAGAAACCGGAAGAATTACAGTTAGATATCCGTTAACCGGGAGGGAAGGAAATATAAAATGGCAGAAGTTATATACTACGGCACAGGCCGCAGAAAGACATCCGTTGCCAGAGTCCGTCTGGTGGCAGGACAGGGAAAAGTTATGATCAACGGTCGTGAACTTAACGACTATTTTGATTTAAAGACTCTTGAATTGATTGTTAAGCAGCCGCTTGAACTGACGGGTACAACTGCAGTTTATGATGTGATTGCCTCCGTAAAGGGCGGCGGTTCTTCCGGACAGGCAGGAGCTATCCGTCATGGAATCAGCCGTGCATTGTTAGAAGTAGATCCCGAATATCGCAAGGTTCTCAAGAGCGCCGGTCTTTTGACCCGTGATCCGAGAATGAAAGAACGTAAGAAATACGGACTTAAAAAAGCAAGAAAAGCAAGCCAGTTCTCCAAGCGTTAATCGGTCAAAAGAAATCGAAACGTACAGAATTTTTTCTGTACGTTTTTTGTTTGCCCAGTTTTCATCATAAATGTTATTCTATATCTATCATGTCGATTTTTTATGGGGTATATCGTATAATAATTGTGATATTTAAGGAGATTGAACATGACTGAGACAGAAATTTTACAAGCAAAAAAAGCTTTTTCGGAAGCGGGAGTTCCCGAGGAACGCATCTTTGCAGAAATTATGCGCGCTCATTATCTGGATTATAATTTGTTTTTAGATCCGACCAATTCCGAATACGGCATAACAATAGAAGATCTGTATAGAAATATGAAAATGACCGTGGAAAAGATGGGTGATTTTGACGGTGATGAAGATGCTTATGTGAATGCATATACATTGGCATTAAGAGTTAATCCCATGGATTTTGCAAAAGGTGTTGTAAAATCTACGGAAATGATGAAAAATCTTATTTTTTCAGTTACGGAAAAAGCAAAGAATGCAGGGCAGACGATTTTATTTGCAGGTGCTGATTCTTATCTCTATATGCTTCCTAAAATTTTTTATGATTTAAAGGATAAAAGGATTGCGGTAGCTGTTTATTCGGAGGAGTGGAAGGAAAAATTATCCTACCTGTTTCCCCGAGGGCGGATCATGCTGTTTGATGAATTTACAGAAGATAAAGAGACCTACGATTATATATTTGACATAGAAAAAGATGATTTATTTCATTTAGAAGAATTGCAAAATCGTTTGTCTGAAGAAGCTGTTATTGATGCTTTTGTTCCACAAGAAATGATTATGTCGCAAGATGGAAGGACAAGAGATGTGGAAACAAGACTGGCTGAGAAAAAAACGATTACGGAATATTATAATGCATCCATTGACGGAACAGAATTTGCTTTTTTACAAATAAAAAATAAATTATCCGAAAAAATTTCTTTCGGAGAAATTTCCCTTTTAACCAGATCTGTTCAGAAATTTGAAGCTCTTTCTGTTGAGAGTGACATATTTATTGAAGCCCGGGACTGGAACTATGATATGTACCGTTATAACGGCTCTGTGGCATTGCAGACTTTACTCAGTGCCAATGTGGTCAATATGGAACACACCATAGCTTCTGAGTATATAATGCCGGAGAAAGAAAAAATTTCACAAATAAAATACAGATTGATACCGGAAGATGCGATTGCGGAAGATGTGGGCCTCAGAACGGATCTGATAGAAGAATCGGAAAGAGCCGAAACAGCAGTCGCTGTTCAAAATGGAGATTTATTGCTTTTTTCCGATGGTGAGAAAATGCATACAGCGGTGGTCAATGTTCCCGGTGATAATATTTATGCATCCGGAGAAATGATCGTTATTCGTCCTCAAGGTATGTATACGGCAGAGTATTTACAATTATATCTGGAAGGTCCGGTAGGAAATTTATTTTTGAAAACAATGCGGGCAGGGAAAATTCTTATTTTGCAAAAGACAAGATTAATGAGAATACCCTTACCTGTATCTGAAGAAGAGCGGATTTCGGTAATTACAGAAACAGGAAAAAATGTAATGTCAAAATTGTCATCTGCCGCAGAAGAATGGCGAAAAGCTAAAAGGGAATCGGTTCAACTGATGATGGGGAAATAATTTTTCTTTAAGGGGGAGCTCATGAGAATCATTCTGGCTACGCATAATAAAGGAAAAATCAGAGAATTTAAAAAGTGCTTTTCTGAAATAGGCTGGGAAGCGGTTCCCATTTCGGAAATTAAAGAACTGAATGAACCTGAGGAAACAGGGCAGAGTTTTATGGAAAACGCATTGCAAAAGGCCCGTTATTATGCAGAAAAGGTCCAAATGCCCGTTTTATCGGACGATTCGGGGATCATAGCGGAAGCATTGGGAAACCGTCCCGGCATATATTCCGCCAGATATGCAGGGACTCACGGAGATGACGAAGCCAATAACAGAAAGCTTATAGAAGATTTAAGGCCTTATTCGGGGGAAGAAAGAAGGGGATATTATGTTTGTGTCATTGCTGTCGTGTGGCCTGACGGAAGAGAAATAACGGCAGAAGGACGGTGTGACGGAATCATAAGGAATTTTTATAAAGGAGACGGCGGATTCGGTTACGATCCTCTCTTCTATTTGCCTCAATTTGGAAAAACCATGGCAGAACTATCCATGGAAGAAAAAAATAAAATAAGTCACAGAGGTAAAGCATTGCAAGCCTTATTGGAAAAATTGAAAGAAATAAAGTAACATTTTATATTTCCATCAAGCTTTAGATATGCTATAATTATGCAGTTATATATACAAATAAATAATATATAGTAAATTTTTTGTGACATATTCATTACTATCGCACCTGCTTCTGTTTGGCCGGCTGCGTGTTTGAATATGTATCCGGGGAGGTAAAAAATGGATATTCGTGAAGAAGCAATGAAATTAAGAGAAGAAAAGCATCAGATGATTAAGACAGAATTGAATGCTGAAATGGAGAACTGTGATGATCTGGCTGTCGTATATACGCCCGGCGTAGCAGCTCCTTGCTTGGCTATTAAAGAAGATGAAGACAGATCTTTGGAACTGACTTGGCGCGGAAATGTCGTGGCAGTTATTTCTGACGGGACGAGAGTGCTCGGGCTGGGGGATATCGGACCTGCCGCAGCTATGCCGGTTATGGAAGGAAAGAGTGCTCTTTATAAGAAATTTGGAAATATTGATGCGATTCCGATCGTTTTGGATACCAAAGATAAAGATGAGATTGTTCGCACGATCCGTCTCTTGGAAAAATCGTTTGCAGGAATTAATCTGGAAGACTTTTCTTCTCCGAAATGCTATGACATCGAAGATGAATTGAAAGCTATCATGGATATTCCCGTATTCCACGATGATCAGCACGGAACGGCCATTGCCGCATTGGCAGCCGTTATCGGAGCACTTCGCTTAATTAAGAAGGATATCGGAGAAGCTAAAGTGGTGGTCTCCGGTGCAGGTGCAGCAGGTACCGCCATTGCCCGTCTGCTTTTGGAAGACGGTGTGAAACCGGAAAATATGACCATTCTTAACAGCAAGGGTATTTTATACGATGACGGCAGATTAAATCGTATTCAAAAAGGTTTGGTTGAAGCAGTAAATCCTCAAAACAGACAAGGGACTTTTGCAGATGCGGTCAAAGGTGCGGATATTCTTGTAGCAAGCTCCTCTCCTGCGGCATTTAAGGAAAAAGAAAAGGAAGCCATCAAAACAATGGCAGAAAAGAATGTAGTATTTGCCATGGCTAATCCCATCCCGGAAATGATGCTGGAAGATGCACAGAAATTGGGAGTTTACGTATTCGGTACCGGAAGAAGCGATATGCCGAACCAGGTAAATAACTCTTCCGTATTCCCCGGATTGTTCCGCGGTGCATTGGATGTCCGTGCCCGTCAGATCAATGAACCCATGAAGCTGGCAGCGGCTCATGCATTGGCTGATTTGGTTTCCGAGGAAGAATTGAAGCCGGAATATGTAGTTGTCAACGTGTTTGATGAACGCGTTCCTCATGCAGTTGCTAAAGCATCCGCAAAGGCTGCAATTGAATCGGGCGTGGCAAGAGTAACTGAATTACCGGAGCAGTATAAAGACTGAATTGAATAATGAATAATCAGAAGCGCTTATCCGCAAGGGTAGGCGCTTTTTCTTGCACCTCTTAATAAAATCGTTTATGATTAAATTACATTATAGAAGGTTTCAGTATACAAAGGTCCGGAGTCATGATTTCTTTTGAAGATATAAAAAAATACATAAAAAATGAATATGGAAATAATAAGACAAAGATCGATGAGAAAGGGAAAATAGACAAGGGTGCGCTTGCCATCATTCATGCTGTTGAAAAAGAAGGATTCGAAGCTTATGCAGTGGGCGGCTCGGTGAGAGATCTGCTTTTGGGGAAAGTACCTCATGATTGGGATATCACGACATCTGCACATCCGGAAGATATTGTCTTAATTGCCCAAAAGAACAAATGGAAAGCGGTAGATAATCAAGGAATCCGCTTTGGGACGGTTATTCTTATTTTGGATGGCAATTCGTATGAAGTCACCTCTTTCAGAAGTGAATTTTACGGAAATGACAGCCATAAACCGGAAGAAATTCGTTTTGCCAAAACATTGAAAGAAGATTTGTCCCGTCGCGACTTCACCATCAATGCAATGGCTGTTGACGGAACAGGTACCATATACGACTATTTTAACGGTGTACATGATTTAGAACATAAGATTTTAAAAACGGTGGGCTCCGCAGAAGAACGTTTCAAAGAAGATGCCCTTCGTCCATTTCGTGCCTGCCGTTTTTTGGGGCAGCTTGATTTTATGGCTGACATGGAGATTGTAAAAGCGATTCCTCTATCTTCCGAACGGGTCAAAGGGCTGTCTTTAGAAAGAATTAAGGCGGAGCTGGAATCTCTTTTACTTTCCGATCATCCTGCCCGCGGATTGGATCTCTTGGTACGATCCGGCTTGAATGAATGCAGCTGCCGAATTAAAAAGAACGGAAAAGAAGAATATGTACCTATATTGCCGGAATTATCACATCTGGTAAATTTACCTCAAGAAAAGCAGTTTCATAAATACGACGGTTGGTACCATACTTTGGCTGTTGTGGATGCGTCTCCAAAAGAAAGAGTGATACGGTGGGCAGCCTTATTTCATGATATAGGTAAAGGAATGCCCGGAGTTCGGGCAGTACGGAACGGAAGATATACCGATTACGGCCATGATGTAAAAGGGGCTGAAATTACATTGCAGGTACTGACCAGACTCAAAATGTCACGGCCTTTTATTTCCCGTGTTGTTTGGCTTGTTAAAAATCATATGCATTTCCATTTTATGGCTAATACGGAAGAAGCGGACGGGAAAAAATGGATTCGCCAACTGGCAAGAAGCGGCACTTTTAAATCTTCTGAAGAAATAAAGGAAGGGATAAGACAGCTGACGGAATTATGCAAGGCGGATATCATCGGATGCGGACGGCCTTTTTCCGCCACGGACGGTCATCAGGCGTTCGGAGAATATATGATGGACTTATCTGAAGATATGCCGGTTTCAACGAAAGAGTTGATGTATGATCATCGTCTGGTTGAAGTTTTGGGAGATGATATCGGAGCAGGAATGAAAAATTTATTGCTTCGTGTCCAAAACGGAAATTTAACCAATGATGCAGAAACGCTTCTGGATGCAGGAATAAGATACAGGAGGCGTCATAATGAAGGTGATTAATCCGAGAAATACCATGCGGAGAAGAAGTATATGGGTGGCGCTTTTTATTACATGTATAGTGATTCTTTTGGGAATCCGCCTCTTTTATGTGCAGATCATTGAAGGCGAACGATATAAGAAAATGGCACTGAATCAGGCGGAAGGAGTACAAACCTTATATTCGCCGCGGGGAACCATTTATGACAGAAACGGGAAACAATTGGCGTTTTCCGTAATGGTTAAATCTCTTTATTGCGATCCGGGAATGCTTAATGCAGATCCCCGGCTGATTGCAAAAGAATTGGCTCCCTTAGTCAATATGACGGAAAATGAATTAATAGAAAAACTCACACGAAAGAATCGTTTTGTCTGGATACAGCGTCTGATGGATCCGAAAGATTCTGAACGTGTCCGTGAATTATTAAAAGAAAAAGAATGGGAAGGTCTTCGCTTTATTGATGAAAGCCGCAGATATTATCCCAATGGTCCTTTGCTGGCCAATGTTTTGGGGTTTGTAGGCATAGATGATGTAGGTTTGGACGGACTTGAAATGTCTATGGACAAACTGATCAGCGGGTCTGCAAATAAACAAAAATTGTTGATGGATGCGGCAGGAAATCCCATTCTTCAATCCGCGCTGGCACCGTATAAAGCGGAAGGTGAAAAATCAATCCATCTGACAGTGGATCAAAACATCCAGTTTTATGCGGAAAGGGCTCTTGACAGAGCGATGGAATCAACCCGGGCAAAAGGAGGTATCATTATTGTCATGGATCCCCGGACAGGGGGGATTCTGGCATTGGGAAACAGACCGACTTATGATCCCAATCATTTCGAACAGGCAACGGAAGAAGATTTTAAAAATAAGGCAGTGGTAGATATTTATGAGCCGGGCTCTACGTTTAAACCGATCATTGCAGCAGCGGCTCTGGACTCCGGATCTTATTCTTCCGACATAGTCTGGCATGATCCCGGTGAAATTTGGGCATCCGGCCATGCAATAAAAAACTGGAATGACGGCTCTTACGGAGATGTAAAACTTGTGGATATTATAAAATATTCCATTAATACGGGTTTTGCTCATATCGGTTTATTGACAGGCGGAAAAACACTGACAAAATATGCGGAAAAATTCGGTTTCGGAAAGCCGACGGGGATAGAACTGCCCGGAGAAGGATCCGGACTGTTATTTGATCCGAAAGAAATGAGAGATATAGATGTGGCGACGATGTCTATCGGGCAGGGGATTGCGGTCACTCCTCTTCAGATGCTGCAAGCTTATAGTGCAATCGCAAACGGCGGGAAGATGGTCAAACCTCATATTTTAGATTCCATCCAAAATCCTGACGGAACCGTTTATAAATCTTATGAAACAGAATATACCGGGGAGCCTGTGTCCAAAAAAGTAGCTGACGAAGTACGAAATATGATGGAGAAGGAAATTTCCGAAGGGGGCGGGATGAACGCCCGCGTACCGGGATATCATATGGCAGGGAAAACGGGAACAGCTCAAAAGTTGGATTCCGTCCACGGAGGATATTTAGAAAATACCTATATTGCTTCTTTCTGCGGATTCGGGCCGACAGAAAACCCCAGAGCCATCTGCCTTGTCGTATTGGATGATCCGCAAGGCAATTACTATGGAGGACTGGTAGCGGCACCGGTCTTTAAAGAAGTAATGGGTCAAATTATGAGGTATCTGGAAATTCCGACAAATGAAGAAAGAGAAATTAATGGAAGCGTGTATAAAAAGTCGGGTAAAAACAGATTTCCTGATATACCGTCGCAAGATGAAACAGAATTTACTCTCCCTAATTTTTACGGCTGGTCGATGAGAGATGCCGGAGAATGGATCGGGAAAGCAGGACTCGGATTTAAACCGGAAGGTACGGGAAGTGCCGATTCACAATCTCCCGGACCGGGGGTTACTGTTAAAAGGGGACAGGATGTAACCATTCATTTTTCCAACTGAAAAGACAGGGATGCTCTGAATAAGCAGCATTGATAGTGAATAGAAAAAAGAACGGAAAAGAGTATATGAAATAAAGGGAATGCTAAAAGCTTGTGATATAATGTAAAAAAATTATGGAGCCGCAAGGCAATATTCAAAGTAACAGAAGGAGGAGTCAAATGCTGAGTGATATCGAAATTGCAAAAAACACACAATTATATCCCATTACGGAAATTGCAAAAAAAATAGGAATCCCTGAGGAAGCGCTGGAATCTTACGGGCCGTATAAGGCAAAAGTATCGATCAAATTCACCAAGGAAGCGGAAAGTAAACCGACAGGTAAATTAATATTGGTGACTGCTATTTCTCCCACACCTGCAGGAGAAGGAAAAACGACGACCACCGTAGGACTCGGACAGGCGATGGCGGCTCTTGATAAGAAAGTTATGATTTGCCTGCGCGAACCGTCCCTCGGACCTTGCATGGGGATCAAAGGCGGAGCTGCCGGAGGCGGATACTCCCAAGTGGTACCTATGGAGGATATCAATCTTCATTTTACAGGTGATTTGCATGCTATTACGGCGACACATAATTTATTGGCTGCCATGGTGGACAATCATATTCAACAAGGGAATGAACTTCATATCGATCCGCGGAAAGTGGTATGGAACCGAGTTATGGATATGAATGATCGGGCTTTAAGAAATATTGTCATAGGTCTCGGCGGGCGAGCTGACGGAGTACCCAGAGAAGGCAGTTTTGATATTACGGTAGCTTCTGAAATTATGGCGATTCTGTGTCTGGCTTCTTCTATTAAAGACATGAAAGAAAGATTTTCAAAAATCATAGTGGGATATACCTATGATGATAAACCGGTAAGAGCGGGAGATATTCACGCCGAAGGTGCTATGGCGGCATTGATGAAGGATGCTTTGAAGCCGAATTTGGTTCAAACGATTGAGCATGTACCGGCATTTATTCACGGAGGTCCCTTTGCCAATATTGCCCACGGCTGCAACTCCGTGATGGCGACAAAGACGGCACTCCATTTAGCAGATTATGTTGTGACGGAAGCCGGATTCGGTGCGGATTTGGGAGCTGAAAAATTTTTAGATATCAAGTGCCGTTTTGCCGGATTAAAACCTGACGGTGTAGTTCTTGTTGCGACAATTCGCGCTCTGAAAATGAATGGCGGAAAAAGTAAAAACGAATTAGCTGAATCGGATCCGGTGGCAGTAGAAAGAGGACTTCCCAACTTGCTCCGCCACATTTCCAATCTGAAAAAATATAAAATTCCCCAAGTGGTTGCTTTGAATCTTTTCCCTACCGATACGGAAGAAGAAAAAGAAGTTATCTATAAGGCTTGCAGGGATGCAAATGTACCGGTAGCGGATTCTACAGTTTTCGCAGAAGGGGGCAAGGGCGGACTCTTACTGGCAGAAAAAATTCTTGATGCCATGGAAACCGAATCGAAGTATACGCCTCTATATCCCCTGGATTTGTCATTAAAAGAAAAAATTGAAACCATAGCAAAGGAAATCTACGGTGCAGATGATGTACAGTATGATGCCAAAGCAGAAAAAGAACTGAAACACATGGAAGAAATGGGATACGGGAATATGCCGGTCTGTGTTGCAAAAACACCTGCATCGTTTACGGACGATCCGACACTTTTGGGGGCACCGCAGGGTTTCACTTTGCATGTAAGAGATTGCCGCGTTTCTGCAGGAGCGGGTTTTGTCGTGGTATTGACAGGAAAAGTAATGACGATGCCGGGACTTCCCAAACATCCGGCGGCAGAAAAAATTGATGTCGATGATGAAGGAAATATTACGGGACTTTTTTAAAGGGGGAAGCTGATGATACTTGACGGAAAAGAAGTGGCGGCGGATCTTGAAAATAAATTAAAACTCAGATTGGATAAGTTGAAAGAAGATCATTATATCCCTAAATTGGCGATCATTTTGGCAGGAGACAGCAAACCGTCTGCCATGTATGCCGATTTCATGCAAAAAGTAGCAAAGAAATACGGAATAGAAGCGGA
>URAA01000017.1 GCA_900545785.1 uncultured Dialister sp.
CCGATCTCACTCACGGATTTGCTTACGGGACGGAAGGGACGGTGCTTCGCGGAAAGCGTCTCCTCATTTCCTGCACGGTCGGGTCGGCACAAGAAAATTATGGAGAAGGAAAATTATTTAATCACAGTATGGAAACATTCCTTTTCCCCGCGCAGCAGCTGGCGGCACTTTGCGGAATGATCTATGAAAGGCCTCTTTGTGAATTCGGAATGATGTATATCCCCGGTCTTTCTACCGACGAGGATAAAGAAAGAATTATGAAAGCCTGCCGTGTTCACGCGGAAAAACTGGCACAAAAAGTATAAAATGAATGAAAATATGAAAAGCTGTCACGAGAAATGAATTCGCGGCAGCTTTTTTGTATGGATATTGTAAAAACATGATTGGCAAATACTGCCCGATTTTATATAATAAATACAATTCAAACAGCGGAGGAATGATTCATGAACGGTTTGGGGCGCATTTGCTCACAAAAAAATATATTATTATTCCTCTATATAACCATATTCCTGCTGCCTATCAGCCCTGTCGGATTATATGTCCCTTTGATTTTCGCAATTTTATTGTCTCTCGGGCATAGGATTTCCGAAAAAAGACAGATCTGGTCTTTCGGCCCTTTGAAATGGCCGGCGGCGGGTTTTTTAATTTGCTCATTTTTATCCGTTTTTGCGTCCGTCGATATCCGTTTTTCTCTCTTTAACTGGATTTTTTTGCCTTTGATGTACGCTGCTTTATATGTACTGGTTTTGTCCCATATAAGAACAGAAACGGAAAGAAAGAGCGCTTTGATAGTTTTTCTTTCGGGAGCGCTCTGCGTGATTCTTTGGGGTGTATTCCAATATACGGACATCGGCATGATGGCAAAAGATTTAAATGCTCAGGCATGGGTGGATCCGGAACGGTTCCCCTTATTGAAACGAAGAATGTTTTCCACTCTGGAGAATCCGAATCTGTTCGGTGCTTACCTTTTAATGGTAATAAGTGTGGTGATCTCCTGTCTTCTTCCGGAAGCGGATAGAAAAACAAAAGTGCTTTTTGCCGTTGCATTACTCGTTCTTTTGATTTGCCTTGCTCTTACCTATTCCAGAGGATCATGGCTCAGCATGGCGGTGATTCTCGCGGGACTGGCATTTTTTTATGACAAACGGTTCGGCCTTGTTTTTCTGCTGATTCTGGTGATTCTGTTCTTCTATCACGGACAAATTTCGGAACGTTTTATATCCCTCTTTTCCGGGGAAGACACTTCGGTGCTTCTCAGATTTGCTCTTTGGGAAAGCACGGAAGCGATGATCGCGGAGCATCCTTTTTTGGGGATCGGCTGGGGAAGTTATTGGCTGACCTATCCGGAATATAATTTTTTCATTCAAGAGCCGGGCGTGATTATTTTTCACGCTCACGATATGTATCTTCATATTTTTGCGGAAACCGGTATTTTCGGCGGGCTTTTCTTTTTTACCTTTTTCTTCGGTCATGCCTATCTTTCCTGGACGTTATGGAAAACCGGGACAGGCCTTTCTAAAATGCTGGGACTTGCTGGAATCCTTATCTGTCTTTCCGCCGCGGCGGACGGAATCGGAGACTATCCGCTTTTCAGCCGTTCCGTTTCTTTTTGTTACTGGTTTTTATCCGCTCTGTGCATATCGCCTCATTTAAACAGAGAAAAAACGGGAACGGTTCCGAACTCATATAAAAATTAGTTTGTCCAATAGGAAAAATCTATAATACCTATTAGGGATTTTTTGAGAGCGTATCTGCGTTTACAACGACATTATCTGAAAAAGTATGTTATAATGAAAAAGGTAATGGTTATAAGAATTTTTTTATGACCTGCTACGTACAAAAGTATCTGCAACAGACGAGTATCACTCAGGCTAAAGGTTCTGCGGTACAAAATAAATAATATTCATGAGCCGCGGACTTTTATATATTTTTTATTTTGGGAGGATGATAGTAATGATCGACACCAATGATAGTGAGTTCCTTAGCAGGATTGAGGATAAAGATCTTCTTGCTAAAGTATGCGATGCGAAAACCGCAGCAGCCATGATTCAGCCCGGCGACATTCTCGGTATCAGCGGATTTACTCCGTGCGGATATCCAAAAATCACCATGCATGAATTGGCTGAACGCATGAAAGAAACTCCGTTCCAGGTAGACATTTGGACAGGTGCTTCCACAGGTTCCCAGATTGACGGAGAACTCGTAACGGTTGACGGCGTCAGAAACCGTATGCCTTATCAGACGAATGCAACTCTGAGAAAAGCAATCAACGTAGGCCAGATCAATTATTTTGACCTGCATCTGAGCCATGTGGCACAGCAGATTCGTGAAGGCTTCTTCACAAATGTAAAAGGCGAGCATGTAACGGGTCCTGATTACGCTGTTATCGAAGCTTGCAAAATCATCAACAAAGATGGAGAAGTCGGCATCGTACCAACTACTGCTATCGGCAACTCCCCCGTATTTGTATCTCAGGCTAAAAAAGTTATTATCGAAGTAAATACCACCCAGCCGACAGCTCTTGACGGTATGGCTGATATTTATGAAGTAAAGAATCCGCCCCATCGTGAACCGATTCCGATTGTAAAAGCAGGCGACCGTATCGGCAAAACCTACATTCCGGTAGACCCGGCAAAGATTGTGGCTATCGTTCCTTGCGATCTGCCCGACGTAACCCGTGCACTGGCTCCGCTCGATGATGATGCTGAAAGCATGGGCAACAACCTTGTCGACTTCCTCAAAAATGAAGTTAAACAGGGCAGACTTCCGGAAAATCTCCTTCCCTTGCAGTCCGGTGTAGGCAACGTAGCAAATGCTGTTATCAACGGCCTTGTACATTCCGACTTCAAGAACCTTTCCGTATATACGGAAGTTATTCAGGACGGCATGTTCGATTTGATTGATGAAGGCAAAATCGACATGATCTCCGGAACATCCCTTTCACCTTCTCCGGACGGACTGAAACGTTTCTATGCAAACATTGATAAATACAGCAAGAAAATCATTCTCCGCCCGCAGGAAATTTCCAATAACGGCGAAGTAGCTCGTCGTATCGGCGTTATCGCTATGAACACCGCTTTGGAAATGGATATTTACGGACATGTAAACTCCACCCATGTATGCGGAACCAAACTGATGAACGGCATCGGCGGATCCGGTGACTTCGCACGTAACGGATTCCTCTCCTGCTTCTTCTGCCACAGCACCGCTAAGGGCGGAAAGATTTCCGCAGTAGTTCCGATGTGCTCCCATATCGACCACACCGAACATGATACCCATGTATTCATCTCCGAACAGGGCGTAGCAGATGTTCGCGGACTGTCTCCGAAAGAAAGAGCAAAAGCCATCATCAATAATGTGGCACATCCGGACTACAGAGCACAGCTTATGGACTACTATGAAAGAGCATGTGCTGCTAACGGCAACAGCCAGACACCGCATATTCTTGCAGAAGCATTTGATTTCCATAAGAGCCTTGCTGAAACAGGAAGCATGCTTTTTAAGAAATAACGGTCTTTTTACAAACATATTTCTTTACAAACAATAATCATGTTATATAATAATCTATGGTGATACCTGCCGAAAGGCGGATTCATACATGGATTTCTCAAGAGGTCCATGCTGCGGTAACAAGACAACAATGCAGTGCCGCAGCACAGCGACTTTGGGAGTCCGTGTTATAGGAAGGCATTATCCTGTGAATTATGGGCAAGAAGAGCCTGAAGGCCACTGCCTGTCGTTCGATCAAGGATGATAATTCCATAATTTATTTACATTTTTAGGAGGAAGATGAACTTATGGCAAACGAATCCCTGAAAGCCAAACTTGAGGCATACGAAGCTGCTTGCGCAAAATCCTACGCAAAAACTCCGGAAAGAGTTGGTTTGAAACACAACAAGTTGTACACCCCGCTTGATATCGAAGGTTTCGACTATGAAAGAGATCTTGGAATTCCGGGGGAATATCCATATACCCGTGGCGTTCAGCCCACAATGTATCGCGGCCGTCTTTGGACCATGCGTATGTACGCAGGCTTCGCTACAGCTGAAGAATCCAACAAACGTTATCGTTACCTGATTGCAAGCGGCGGATCCGGTCTGTCCTGCGCATTTGACCTTCCGACACAGATCGGCTATGACTCTGATGACAAAATGGCTATCGGCGAAATCGGCAAGGTAGGCGTTGCAATCGATACATTAAAAGATATGGAAATTCTTTTCGACCAGATCGATTTGGGCAAAGTTTCCACCTCTATGACCATCAATGCTCCGGCATCCGTACTGCTCGCTATGTACATTGCTGTTGCAGAAAAACAGGGCGTACCGGCTGATCAGCTCCGCGGCACCATTCAGAACGATATTCTGAAAGAATATGCTGCACGCGGCACCTACATTTTCCCGGTTAAACCGTCCATGCGTTTGATCACCAACATTTTCGAATATTGCTCCCAGAATGTACCGAAGTGGAACACCATTTCCATTTCCGGCTACCATATCCGTGAAGCAGGCTCCACCGCTGCTCAGGAAATCGCTTTCACCATTGCTGACGGTATCGCATATATCGAAGCTGCACTGAAGGCAGGCATGAAGATTGACGAATTCGCAGGCCGCCTCTCCTTCTTCTGGAACGCACACAACAACGTACTTGAAGAAGTTGCTAAATTCCGTGCATCCCGTCGTCTCTGGGCATCCATCCTGAAAGAACGTTTCCATGCTCAGAAACCGAAATCCATGATGCTCCGCGTTCATACCCAGACAGCAGGCTCCATGCTGACCGCACAGCAGCCGGACAACAACATCGTTCGTGTTGCTCTCCAGACAGCAGCAGCAGTTATGGGCGGAACACAGTCCCTGCACACCAACTCCCGCGACGAAGCTCTCGCTTTGCCGACAACCGAATCCGTAACAATCGCTCTGCGTACACAGCAGATCGTTGCTTATGAATCCGGCCTGGCTGACGTAGTCGATCCGCTCGGCGGCTCCTACTATGTAGAAGCTATGACCAACGCAATCGAAGCAGAAGCTAGAGAATACATCCGCAAGATTGATGAAATGGGCGGCGCAGTAGAAGCTATTGATAAAGGCTACATCCAGAAAGAAATTCAGGAATCTGCTTATGCATGGCAGATGGCTGTTGAATCCGGCGAAAAGACAATTGTCGGCGTCAACAAATTCACTATGGAAGAAAAAGCTCCGGAAGGTCTCTTGAAAGTTGACGCATCCGCAGGCGAATTCCAGAAGAATAAATTAGCTAAAGTTAAAGCAGAACGTGATAACGCTAAGGTTCAGGAAGAACTGAAGAAGCTCGAAGTAGCTGCTGCAGATGAAAGTGTAAACCTTATGCCGGTTATCCTCGACTGCGTACGTGCTTATTGCTCCCTCGGCGAAATTTGCGGTGTTCTCCGTAAAGTATTCGGCGAATACAAGGCACACAACACCCTTTAATCCAAACTAAAATATTTCTGGAGGTAAATTACAATGGCAGATAAACGTATCAGAGTTCTCGTTGCAAAACCCGGCCTTGACGGACATGATCGCGGCGCAAAAGTAGTAGCTCGTGCACTTCGCGATGCAGGCATGGAAGTTATTTACACAGGTCTTCGCCAGACTGTTCCGCAGATTGTTGAAGCAGCTGACGCAGAAGACGTTAATGTTGTAGCACTGAGCCTTTTGTCCGGCGCTCACAACACCCTTTTCCCGGAAGTAGTTGAATCCTTGAAAGAAAAAGGAATGGGAGATGTTCTTGTTATCGGCGGCGGCGTAATCCCCGCAGGCGATATCCCGGGCTTGAAAGCAGCAGGCGTAAAAGCTATCTTCACACCGGGAACCCCGACCAAAGATATCGTTGACTTCATCAAAGCTAACGTATAATCAATAGCAAAACAGATTCTATCTAAATAATAAGCTCAATAGTGGCACGGGGCTGCATCGGTTTGTGGCCCCGCTCACTATATTTACTCTTTAAAAGGCGGTGTATCTATGGAATTCTCAATGAAAGATTTTTGGGATGGATCTAGACGTGCCTTAGCGAGAGCAATTACCATCGTTGAAGACGAACGTGACGGCTGGGAAGATATTATGAAAGAAATCTACCACCACACGGGTCGTGCTCAGGTCATCGGAATTACCGGTGCACCTGGTGCGGGTAAGAGCACACTTTCAGGCGCACTGATTAAGGAATTCAGGAAACAGGGTAAAACAGTCGGGATAGTGGCAATTGATCCTACATCACCATTCTCCGGCGGTGCGATTCTTGGCGACCGTATCCGAATGAATGACCTCACGCTTGATACAGGTGTATATATCCGCAGTATGGGTACCCGCGGCAGTCTTGGGGGATTATCCAGAAAAACTACCGATGCGGTTAAACTGATGGATGCTTTCGGGCTCGATGTAGTTCTTATCGAGACAGTAGGCGTAGGGCAATCAGAAGTAGATATCGTTAAGAATGCGGATACAACTCTCGTTGTGCTCGTACCCGGACTGGGTGACGATATTCAGGCTATTAAAGCAGGTATTCTCGAAATCGGGGATGTATTCTGCATTAATAAATGTGATCGTGATGGTGCAGATCGTTTGAATGTTGAAATCGAAATGATGCTTGATTTGGGTGAAGCACAAAACTGGCGTCCTCCGATTGAAAGAACGATCGCAAACAAAGGGGAAGGCGTCCCCGAAGTTGTCAATTCTCTGGGTGAACATCGGAAATATCTCGAAGAGTCGGGTCTGCTGGAAGAACGCAGACGTGACCGCGCTCGTACAGAGATGACCGAAATGATTCACGATCGCATAACCCGTCATGTAATGGAAGATATTGTTGCATCGGGTAAATTTGCTGACTACGTAGAACAAGTCTATGAACGCGAAACAGATCCGTTCACAGTCGTTGATTCTATCGTGGGAAATATATTCAAATAATTTAACAAGGAGGAATTATTATGGCATTCAAAGTATTGTGTGTTGACCATGTCGGCGTAGCTGTAAAAGATTTGGCTCTGATTAAACAGCAGATGAAAGATTTGCTGAATCTGGAACCGTCTCTTCCGGATGAAACCGTTGAAGAACAGCATGTAACAACAAGCTTCTTCAAACCGTCTCCTCAGAGCGAAGCATGCGAATTGGAATTCTTGGGATCTACCACTCCCGATGGCCCGATCGCTCGTTACATCGATAAGAACGGCGGAAAGAACGGCTTCCAGCATGTAGCACTCCGTGTTGACAATATTGTCGAAGCACTGGCTGCTCTTCCGGAAGAAGCTAAACTTGACAAAAAGTTCAGAGTTGGTGCCGGCGGCTGCCACATCGCATTCATGCACCCCAAAGTTACCGGACTTTTATTGGAACTGACTGAACGCCCCGGCGGCCCGTCTTTCTAATAGCATAAGGATAACTCCCTGTGATATAATGGGGATGTCCCTGCAGAGAAGGGACCAATATTTTTGGAGGTGTAAGAATGGCAACTGTTGCAGAAAGAATTGAACTTCTCCACAAGAACCTCGCTCACGTTGAGGCTATGGGCGGAGAAAAACGTGTTGAAAAACAGCACGAAAAAGGCAAGCTGACTGCTCGCGAGAGACTCGATCTTCTGTTTGATGAAGGCTCTTTCGTTGAAGTCAATGCACTGGTTAAATCCCGTTGCTACAACTTCGGCCAGGAAAAGAAAGATCTTCCCGGCGAAGGTGTTGTTACAGGTTACGGTACTGTTGACGGCAGACTCGTATTTGCATTCGCACAGGACTTCACCGTAGAAGGCGGATCCCTCGGCGAAATGCATGCAGCTAAGATCGTTCACGTAAACGAACTGGCTCTTAAGGTAGGTGCTCCCTGCGTAGGCCTGAACGACTCCGGCGGAGCTCGTATTCAGGAAGCGGTAGACGCACTTTCCGGTTATGGTAAAATTTTCTGGTGCAACACGATTGCATCCGGTGTAATTCCCCAGATTTCCGCAATTATGGGACCGTCTGCAGGCGGCGCTGTTTATTCTCCGGCACTGACAGACTTCATCTACATGGTAAAAGGCACATCCCAGATGTTCCTCACAGGACCTGCAGTAGTTGAATCTGTAACCGGCGAAAAGATCACAGCTGAAGCTCTCGGCGGTGCAATGACCCATAACCGCACATCCGGCGTTGCTCAGTTTGCAGCTGAAAATGATGAAGACTGCATTAAACAGATTCGTTATTTGCTGTCCTTCCTGCCCAGCAACAACATGGAAGATGCACCGATCGTTGAAACAGGTGACGATCCTTCCCGTACAGACCCGGCTCTTGATACACTGATGCCGGAAAACTCCAATGCACCTTACGATATGTATGATGTATTGAAATCTATCGTTGATAACGGCGAATTCTACGATGTAGCAAAAGAATGGGCTAAAAACATTATTACCGGATTCTGCCGTATGGACGGACAGACAGTCGGCATCATTGCTAACCAGCCGAACTTCATGGCAGGCTGCTTGGACTACAATGCTTCCGATAAAGCTGCTCGTTTCATCCGTTTCTGCGACTGCTTCAATATTCCGGTTCTCAACGTAGTTGACGTACCCGGATTCCTCCCCGGCAAACAGCAGGAATATGCCGGCGTTATTCGCCACGGCGCTAAAATGCTGTTCGCATACTGCGAAGCTACAGTTCCGAAGATTACCCTTATTCTCCGTAAAGCATACGGCGGTTCCTATATCGCTATGTGCTCCCGTGAACAGGGTGCTGACCAGGTATTTGCTTGGCCGACAGCTGAAATCGCTGTTATGGGACCTGCAGGCGCAGCTAACATCATCTTCAAGAAGGATCCGAACAAAGATCAGCGTACAAAAGAATATGTTGATGAATTTGCAACTCCTTACAAAGCAGCAGAACGCGGCTATGTAGACGCAGTTATTGATCCGAGAAACTCTCGTCCGGTAGTTATCAATGCTCTGAAGATGCTTGCTTCCAAACACGAAGTACATCCGGCTAAGAAACACGGAAATATTCCGCTGTAATAGATAGCTTACATTGATATATTGAAAGGATGGGTATAGATGGATAACGAAACAGTTATGTATACCGCGGTATTTGCTGCCATCGTGGCAGTAATAGCCCTGATCATGATCTGGCAAGTACGTTCATCTCTCAATCAGTCCTCAGCACCGGCTCCGGCAGCTCCGGCTCCCAAGAGAGCAGCGGCAGCTCCGGCTCCCAAAGCAGCAGATAATGGTGCTGTAGTAGCAGCTATTGCCGCAGCAGTCGTTGCTATGGGCGGTGGAGAAATCGTTATGATCCGCCCGGCAGCTAGATCTGGCTGGACAACAGGTGCTCGTATTGCAGGTGTTTCTGGAAACCAGCAGTTCTAATTGAAAGTTGAAAGTACAAAATTAGGAGGAAGAACAATGAGAAAATTTACCGTAACAGTTAACGGCCAAGATTACGATGTAGTAGTTAAAGACGGTGGAGCAGCAGCTCCGGCAGCAGCAGCTCCGGCAGCAGCACCGGCTCCCGCAGCAGCTCCGGCTCCGGCAGCAGCTCCGGCTCCGGCAGCAGCTCCCGCACCGGCTCCGGCTCCCGCAGCAGCTCCGGCTCCTGCAGCAGCTCCCGCCGGCGCAGGCGAAGTAGTAGAAGCTCCGATGCCGGGCAAGATTCTCAGCATCAACAAACATGTTGGTGATACAGTTGCAGCAGGCGACGAAGTTCTCGTTCTGGAAGCTATGAAGATGGGCAACCCGATCATGGCTCCCTGCGATGGCAAGATTACAGGCATGCCTGTATCTGTAGGCCAGAGCGTTCAGGGCGGTGACGTACTCTTCACAGTCGGCTAATTCTGACTATAAAAAAGGCAGTGCTTATGCACTGTCTTTTTTGTTTGCAAAAAAAAATGATAAATCGAATTTCATGTAATTATATGATTATTTATTAATCCAATCAAGATGTAAATCATTTGAATATCGATTCCATTCTTTCGGCATTTCCACATTTGTAACAAGGACATCGATATCTTTTAAATTTGCAAATTTATATAGATTTTTGACATTTAATTTAGATGAATCGGCAAGTAAGATACTGACGTCTGCCTTTTCTAACAGTATCTGAGAAAGCCGAATGTGCTCTGCCATATAAGTGCTGATAGAGTCGAATGAGAAACCTCCGCAAGATAAGAATGCTTTATTGAATGATAATGACGAAAGAAATTGTTCGGTAAAATAACCGCTTGCAGCCATTGTAGAAGGATTGGTTTTTCCGCCAAGAAGAAGTATCTGGCCGTTAAATTGAGAGGTGCCCTGATATATGGTTAATTTATTTGCTATCGTTATTGAATTGGTGATGACAGTCAAATTGTTCTTTTTTAGAAGAAACGGGACCATTTGCTCGGTCGTACTTCCGCCGAGAATGGCAACAGAATCATTATCATCTATCATCTCAGCTGCATTGCTTGCAATCAGGCGTTTTTCTTCTGATTTATATTTGCTGCGTTTTTCATAAGATAATTCCAGATTTGTATCTTTTAATTTGACGGCGCCGCCAAATACCTTTTTTAACAGTCTGTTGGAATCCAAGTAGTCTAAATCACGGCGAATCGTTTCAGTTGTTACCTGTAATTCTTCAGCCAGAGCAGTGACGTAAATTTTGTCGTAAATATTTAATTTATCAAGGATTTTTTTCCGTCGTATATTTTTAGAAACATTTGGCATTTTCTCACCTCTATACATTATACCTATTGTCATTTCTTGTTGGCAAGCGATTTTTTGTTGTAATTTATTTGGTTATTTTGGGAATATAATATTGTTTTACAGTAAATATACACAAATTAAATTGGAATTTTTCAAAAATCAATTATACTTTCAATATATCCATAAGATAAGGACGGAGGGTTATAGTGATAGAGATACGAAATCTTAGTAAATCTTTTGAAGATACGGTAGTTTTGAATGATTTAAGTTGCAAAATCGATAAAAATGTTTTTACCGCACTTCTCGGGGCCAGCGGAGCCGGTAAATCTACTCTTTTGAGATGTATTAACGGGTTGATTGTGGCAGATTCGGGAACAATCATTGTCAGTGATAAAGAAATACCGAGAAAAGAAAAGGATCTGCGAAAATTCAGGAAAAATATCGGTATCATATTTCAACAGTTTAATCTGGTCAAACGTCTTACCGTATTAGAAAATGTCTTATGCGGCCGCTTATCATATACTCCGTTTTGGCGTTCTATGTTGAAAAAATTTACTGATGCAGATTATGAATTGGCAGAATATTATTTGAAAAAAGTGGGGCTTTATGAAAAGCGTTTTCAGAGAGCATCGCGTTTATCGGGAGGACAGCAGCAGCGTGTAGCCATAGCCAGAGCGCTTGTACAACAACCTGAAATTCTTTTGGCGGATGAACCTGTTGCAAGTTTAGATCCTAAAACGGCAAGAGACGTTATGCGACTGCTTGTCGATATCAGCAAAGAAGAAGGAATTACTTTAGTCGTTACTCTTCATTCCGTAGAACTTGCTATGGAATATTCCGAAAAAATCATCGGATTAAAGAAAGGGAAAATTGTTGTAGAGTACAATACCGGACAAATAGGTAAGTCAGATTTGCTTCAGTTATATGAAGACGTAGAGGTATCAGAATGAAAGAACAAAATTTATGCATAAAGAAAAATATGGAGACGAACAGAATTTCAGAAAGAATGGACAGAAGTATTCTTATCTGGGTTGCTGGTATCATTATTACCTTTTTCTGTTTTAAGGAAGTTGATTTTTCCATGGTTCGGATTATTCAAGGAATTCCGCAAATGGGAGAGTTTATATCAAAAGCATTGCCTCCTGATTTTACGAATATTGAAGATATGGGAAAGTCTATGTTGCAAACTATAGAAATTTCCATAGTAGGTACCTTGATAGCATGCATACTTTCATTCTTTTTGGCATTAGGGGCGGCATCTAATTTTACCCCTAATAAAATAACATATATTTGCTGCAGAACTACTTTAAATTTATTCAGGGCTATTTCAGAAATGATTATTGCTTTGTTGTTTGTAACGGCTGTCGGGCTGGGCCCCTTGTCGGGGGCGCTGGCATTATCCGTTCATTCTGCGGGGATGATGGGTAAATTTTTTGCCGAAGCCATCGAAAATATTGATGAAGGCCAAGTAGAAGCGGTGAGAGCATCGGGGGCAAGCAAATGGCAAATTTTCAGATATGCAGTCTTCCCGCAAGTATTACCGGAGTTTATAACAACGACTTTATTTCGGTGGGAGACGAATATCAGATCGGCAACGGTGCTCGGTATGGTAGGAGCCGGCGGAATCGGATTTGATTTAATCACTTCCATACGCTTATTTCAATATCAGGAAACGTCGGCTATTATTTTACTTACGTTGATTACGGTGATGATTATCGATCAGATAAATAATTATTTGCGTTCTAAAATTATCTAAGGAGACGGGCATGGAGATCAGTGAAAAGATATTGAAAACAGGTAAAAATCCTAAGGCTGATGCAAGGACACAAAAGGAATTATTAAAACGCAGCGGAGTCGATTTGATAGAGATGGATATAGGGGAGCCGAATTTTACGACACCGGATTTCATTATTGAAGAAGCATATCATGCGATGAAAGCGGGATTTACGCATTATACTCCGGTGGAGGGATATCTCAGTTTAAGAGAAAGCATCTGTGAGAAACTTAAAAAAGAAAATAATATTTCTTATTTGCCGGAAGAAATACTGGTGTCGTCAGGAGCGAAACAATCTATATCAAATGCTCTGTTTGCTTTATTAAATGACGGTGATGAGGTTTTAATTCCCATACCGTGCTGGGACAGTTATCCCAATATGGTTCGTCTGGCAGGAGGGGTTCCTGTTTTAGTGGAGCTTGATGAAAATAATCGTTTTGAGCCGGTATTAGAAAGATTTCAAGAACAAATCACCGATAAAACAAAAGCCATTATTTTAAATAATCCCCATAATCCGACAGGCAGGGTGTATTCACAAAACCTCATAAAAAAAATCTGCCGGCTGGCGATGGATTATGGCTTATATATAATTTCTGATGAGATTTATGAATATTTACTTTATGGAGGTGATTTAGTATCGCCCGCAGCAATTGATGAAGAGGTAAAAAGGCATACGGTAACAATAAACGGATTATCTAAATCTTTTGCAATGACAGGTTGGAGAATCGGTTATGCTGCAGGTCCGAGGGAAATAATTTCAGCGATGAAAACTTTTCAGAGTTATACAACTTCAAATTCAAGCTCAGTTACACAAAAAGCATCGGAAGCAGCAGTTAAAGCGGGAAAAATTTGTGCGCAAAACATGGTTTCGGAATTTGCGGAAAGACGATTATTTATCATGAAAGGTCTTCGTGAAATCGGAATCAATGATTTTTATGAACCGGAAGGCGCATTTTATATATTTCCTGATATTTCAAAATATATCGGTTGCAGAAATAAAGATACGGTCATTACAAATGCCGATGTTTTTTGCCGGTTCATCTTGGAAAGTGCAAATGTTTCTATCAGCAGCGGAAGCTTATTTTATGCACCCGGTCATGTCAGAATCTCCTATTCCAATTCTTTGGAAAATATTGACGCCGCCATGAAAAGAATTCAAAAGGCACTCGATTCATTATCATGAAATAACATTTGTGGAAAAGAGGATAAAATGAGAACTATTTCAGAGTTTATAAATCTTCGTAAATCATTGTCGGCAGTTTTTGCTACACTGTTTTTGTGTTTGGCCGTATTGATTTTTGCCGGTTGCGGCAATGATGACGGCAGTAAGGCTAAAGCGTTCAGGCTGGGGATTATTCCTTCCGAAAATGCACAGGAAACTCAAAAATCCTTTGCTCCTTTAGTTTCTTATTTGGAAAAAACGATGAATGTCAAAATTGAAGCTTCCGTAGCTACAGATTACAATGCAGTGGTGGAAGCAATGCGGGCAGGTCATTTAGATGCTGCTATGTTCGGACCTTTTTCTTATGTCATGGCGAATGAGAGGGCAGGTGCACAAGTGGTTGTTGCCCGTGTGGGGGTAACGGGTCTTCCTACCTATAAGTCGTATATTTATACCCGCAGTGACAGCGGCATCAATTCTTTACAAGATTTAAAAGGGAAAAGTTTTGCTTTTACGGATCCCGGCTCTGCTTCCGGATATTTGATTCCGTCAAAGGTATTTTTAGACAATAAAATGTCTTCTAAAGATTTTTCCAGTACGATTTATACCAACGGGCAAGATGCATCTGTTTTGGCGGTAAAAAATAAATCGGTTGATGCAGCCTGCGGTGATGAGATGACTTGGGAACGTTCCATTTCTGCCGGAATTGTAGGAAAAGATGAATTGAAAATCCTTGCTTCTGCAGATATTCCTCAGTCTCCGTTTGCCGTATCTAAAGATATATCACCGGAAATGAAGAAAAAATTTGTCGATGCCATGTTAAAAGTCGGCAAGGAGGCACCGGAGACACTGAAACCTTTAAAAGCTAAAGGATACGTTGAAACCACCGACGATAATTATAAGATCATCAGAGACACGGCAAAAGCTTTGAATTTGGATTTATCCAAAATGAAATAATTTTTGAAAGAAGAATAGTATATGGCAAATCCGATAAAAGATAAAATAGCACGGGGAAAGCCTGCCATAGGTGTTTCCATCATGTTTCCGTCGGCTCAGCTGGTAGAAATGGCAGGACGGCTGGGGTATGACTGGGTTCTGATTGACTGTGAACACGGTTCCATTTCTGTTGAACAGGCAGAACGTATGATAACGGCTGCCGAAGCGGCGGGAATTGTTCCTGTTGTACGGCCCCCGTCTGACGATCCCGATATAATAGGGCAGCTGATGGATTGCGGAGCAAAAGGCATACAGGCTCCTCATATAAGAACTGCCAAAGAGGCTGAAAAGATAGTTGATGCGGTCAAGTATTTTCCTGAAGGCCATAGAAGTATAGCCGTCGGGACCAGAGCGGCCCATTACGGATTCAACTTATCAATGGCGGAATATGCTGAAAAATCAAATGAAGAGATGCTTGTTTGTATTCAGATAGAAGATAAAGAGGCTTTGGCGGAACTTCCGGAGATTTATAAAGTAAAAGGTATTGATGTCTTATTTATCGGCCCGTCCGATTTGTCCCAGTCCTTAGGCCACCCGGGCGACTACGAGCATCCCGTTGTCAAAGAGGCGATCAGTGATGCTTTCCGCTTTATTGAAAGCATAGGCATTGCCGCCGGAACGGCAGGAAATATTGATTATTTGCCCAAGCGTTTAGGTCAGGGCGTACTATATTATTATGTCCATATAACAACGCTTCTGAAGTATTCGACACAAGAAGTTTTCAGAAAATTACAGGAAGCAGAGGAATAATCGGACGATGTAATTGTTTTAACAGAAATATTCACAAAATGGATTCGGTTCTTTTAAGAAAAACCGGGTCTTTTTATTATGCGATAAATCATGAGAGTGAACCTGATTGAAAACTGATTGTCACAGGACGGATTATATACGGGATGTCAAAAAGAATAAATACCGGCACAGAAAAACTGCATATCATAAGCGGATTTATTTTATGATATGCAGTCTGAATTTTAAATGACAGGTGAATTAATATTCGTCGGGATATTCTTCCTGTTCTTCTTTGGCAAGGGAGATCAGTAAGCGGAGCATGGTCAAGCTGATGTCTTCGAAAGCGGCCTCTTCATCAAAGGCGGCGATAATTCCATAACGGAAGAGAAGTTCTTTGTCTTCTTTTCTGACTTGATGAGCAGCAATGAGTATATCGTCCCTTCCGATCATTGCGAGTGTTTGTGACATGGGGATGACTGCTTTTGCCAAGTCGGGACTTTTGGAAGTGTAAAAAATAAAGTGAACATCATTATCAGCTGCCGTTTGTGCCGAGGCACTCGGAGAAAGAAGGGGGCCTACATCCACATCCCATCCGTGATCGGCAAAGACGGTGGCAGCAATTTTTCTCGATTCTTTATCATCATCTTCTTCCAATTCAGGCAAGAATAATCTGGGACGCCGTCCGTCCAGTTCTTCAAATTGCCTGCTGAGTTCGAGCGCATCTTCAGTGAGTGAACCCTGTGCTTTTACCGTCATTATTTCCTCCTCGTACAATACATAATATTAAAATATAATTATTAAAAATAAGATTGCGAAAAGAATACTATAATTATTATATGATAAAAATATTGAAAAAACAAATGACATATTTGAAATTAATATAATAAGATAAGAAATAAATTACATATAATATCAGTTTTATTGATTGACACTTAGAATATTATGAATTATACTAAAAATGTAGTTATTTAGACAATTTCATAGAGCTGACAGATGCGAAAGCATAAAAGAGAATCCGGTATAAGCCGGAGCGGTCCCGCCACTGTAAAGGGAGTTTATATCAAGTATGTCACTGGGAAACCGGGAAGGCGATATAAATGATGAACTTAAGCCAGGAGAACTATCTGTCTAAGAATCACCGTTATACCTGCGAGAGATGGGGAGGGGATTAAGGAAATATTTCCTTGTCCGGCTATCATTATTCTCTTGATAGTCGATTTTTTTTGATAAGAGAACATGATAAGGAGGTGCAATTATCGGCGATTTGAAAATGATTCTTTCCGGTCATGACAAAACCGAACAAAATATTTTTTATTGAGTCGGTGTTTGATGACCCGTGAAGAGGATCATTTGTTTCCGGGGGATTGTCTAAAATTATTATAAGGAGGAAGTTTTCATGGATGAACAAAAGTCCCAGGATTCGGTAAAACAGCTGACCGATCAAGAGTTAGAAGAAATATTGAGAAAATCAAATGAAAAAGCCGAATTTCCGCAAGTAGAGTTTGATGAATTTGAAGCCCCCACTTATGAAGAATGGGTGGAAGCATGTAATGCACTTTTAAAAGGCAAACCTTTCGATAAGATTATGTACACCGGTACATATGAAGGAATTACCTTTTCTCCGATTTATACAAAAAGTACAGGCCCGGATGCTACAGAAGATATCCTTCCCACCGATGATTATCCCGGCATGGGTGATTATTTGCGCGGTGCAACGGCAGAAGGTTATAAATGCGCTCCTTGGGGTATTGCTCAGGCTTGTGATGAAACATTGCCGAAAGAAAATAATGAACTTTTAAAACATGAAATCGACAGAGGTTCTACGGTTTATCATGTCCGCATTGACAGTGCGACGGCAGAAGGCATTGATGTAAAAGATGCCAAAGAACCGGGGGATTACGGAGTAAGTATTACATCCTTGGAAGATATGCATACTCTGATCGACGGACTTGATTTTGAAAAAGTTCCTTTCATGATGTATGCAGGAGTATCTTCTCTCCGCCTGCTGGCACTCGTTGCTTCCGCGTTGAAAGCACAGGGAAAGGATGTCAGTCAGTTACACGGGATGATCGGGGCAAACCCGATAGGACAGCTTGTCCGCAACGGCAAACTTCATGCAACATTGGATCAGTACTATGATGAAATGGCGGAATGCATCCGCTGGGCAAGGAAAAATGCTCCGGGACTTCGCACCATTATGGCAAGAAGTGATGTTTTCTCCCGCGGCGGCTGCAATGCGGTACAGGAAGTCGCTTATACTTTTGCAATGGCTGTGGAATATATTCGTCAGATGCAGGATCGGGGTATTGATATTCATGATATTGCGCAGTCCGTTAATTTCGGATTCAATACGGGCGCTACTTTCTATATTGAAATTGCAAAACTTCGTGCTGCCCGC
>URAA01000018.1 GCA_900545785.1 uncultured Dialister sp.
CTGCTCACAGATCGCCACTTTATACCCTTTTTGAATCAGCCGGTATATGTATGATTCCGCTGCATGATACGGTACGCCGCACATGGGAACGCGTCCTTCGGGTCCCGCATTTTTTCCTGTCAGTGTCAATTCCAATTCATGAGAAACCGTTTCCGCATCATCATAAAAGAGCTCATAAAAATCACCGAGACGATAAAAGAGAAGTGCATCCTTATATTCATTTTTTATAGATTTATACTGCTCCATGAGCGGTGATTTTGCTGCCATTGCTTACCTCACAATTTTTCCCTTCAAAATCCAAGTCTGTGCCACATCCACTTTCACATTTAAAATATCGCCAATCTCTATATTTTCTTCTTTGGGAAAAATAATCATTTTATTTCCGGATGTACGGCCGAACCAGTTTTCCGGATTTTGTTTCGTCGGTCCTTCTGCTATGATGGAGTAACTTCGCCCTTCCATCTGCTGATTCAATTCTAAACTTATTTGATTTTCCTTATCCATCAATTCATGCAGTCTTCTGTTTTTAACATCATCAGCAATTTGATTTTTCATACGGGCGGCAGGTGTACCCCGTCTCGGTGAGTAAATAAACGTATACGCCGAATCAAATCGAACTTCTTCCAGCAGTCTCAGCGTTTCCTGATGCATTTCCTCGGTTTCACCGGGAAATCCTGTAATCAAATCTGTCGTCACCGCTATATCGGGCATTTTTTCCCTTACATAAGCAAGCAATTCCTTAAAATGCTCAATTGTATATCCCCGGTTCATTTGACGAAGCATCTCGTTTGAACCATGTTGTACGGGAAGATGCATATGACGGACAACTTTTGATGACTCTGCCATGGCATCCACCATATCAAAGGACATATCCCTCGGATGAGACGTCATATAGCGGACTCTTTCAATACCGTCAATCTCATCAATTGCACGAATCAAATCACTGAAATCCGTACCGTTCCTGAAATCTTTCCCATAAGAATTTACATTCTGCCCCAATAAGGTGACTTCTTTATATCCGTTTCGGGCAAGTTCTTTTATTTCACGACATATATCTTCAACGGTACGGCTTGTTTCTCTGCCGCGCACATAGGGGACGATACAATAGGTGCAGAATTTATTACATCCCTGCATAATAGGAACCCAAGCAAAAATTTTACTTTTTCTGACCGAATGAAGTTCACTGTAATCATTTACACGATGAGGATTCATTTCTGTCATGACAATATGAGATCTTTCCGCATTTTCTTGCCGGATGATATGTTTCAAATCATGAATATGATAAGGTCCGATAACAAAATCTATGACCGGCATACGGGAAATCAAATTTTTCTTGTTTTCTTGTGCCATGCAGCCGGCAATTCCAAGAAGAAGATCCGGC
Source organism: uncultured Dialister sp. (assembly GCA_900545785.1). Taxonomy (GTDB): domain Bacteria; phylum Bacillota; class Negativicutes; order Veillonellales; family Dialisteraceae; genus Dialister. The sequence goes on from URAA01000018.1 coordinate 1,382, forward strand.
TTTTTTTCTTTCAATTTTTTTACTTGCCCTATTTTTCCGTATACTTTTTCCTCTGCATTTTGTCTGATGCTGCAAGTGTTTAAAATCACTATATCGGCATCGGTCAATTCTTTTGTCGCATCATATCCCAACTCTTCCAACTGTCCGCTGATACGTTCCGTATCACTTTCGTTCATTTGGCAGCCGTATGTTTCAATAAAATATTTCTTATTAAGTCGTTTTGATTCCACGACGTTCCTCCTTACATTTTTACCTGTCTGATATTTTATTATACCATAGTGCATATTTACAGATACCTGTTAAGAAACCATAAATTACATCAAATAAAATAAAAACTCTCCCTCAACTCAGGAGGAAGAGATTTTCCCTTTATCTAGTAACATCTGTTATGATATTTAATTTAATCGTTTCCAAAGACATCCCCGTTGTATACTCGATTTCCCGCTGAATTTTATCCCTCATTGTATGAATAATTTTCTTTATTTCTTGAGGTGTCCCTTGGCGGACTTTCAGATCAATGGATAATACAATTCCATTCATTTGACCGGTACTTCTTTCACTGGATACATCATAGATTTTAATCTTTTTCATATTATTGACTGAATAACGGACGAGGGATTCCATCACTCGGTTGGAAAAGGTTAATTTCCCGTAATAACTGAATACCGGGCGAACAACAGATCGTTCTTCTCTTTCTTTCTGCCTTGCACTTCCCTTGCGCTTAGTACTCCCCCGATTTCTGAAAAAACGAAGAGAATCTATCAGGTAGCCTTTAAAATAAGGCCGAAGCTCCATGGTAGGAACCGGAACAACATGTTTTCCATCCTTATTTCTGGCTTCTTGTGCCTGTTCTATTTCTTCCGGTCTTGCCACGTCTTCGATATGAATATATTTGGACGGCGCAGGTAATTTCAAAGTATTCGCTATGCGCTGTGCCATTTTATCAGAGGTTCCGAGAATCAATATTCTATCGGGACGTATTTTTTCTATTTTTCTTCGAACATCTTCTGCTTGTAAAGTATCCCAAAATAAAGCACGGCGAACGGCTCCCAAACGGCTCGGTTCCCGCTTGGCAGACTTGCCTGCCGCTATCCTGTTGTGGTAAATCAGTATACCGTCATCAATGATACAGGATGCTTTATTTTCATAAGCTACCACAAGTGCACGATCACTTTTCCCCGATCCCGGCGGTCCCGTAAAAGCAATGACCTCCATAATAACTCCTTATCTAATCTTCTCCAACCACTTGTACTTCTGTTTTTAAATCAACACCGTATCTTTCTTTTACACGGCGCTGAACTTCATGAATGAGAAGCAGCATATCATTACAGGAAGCATTTCCGTTATTGATTAAAAAGCCGGCATGCTTGGTACTTACCTGTGCATCTCCCACTGAAAATCCTTTCATCTGTAAAGCTTCAATCATTTCGCCGACAAAATGACCTTCCGGTCTTTTAAAGGTGCTTCCCGCACTTTTTTTATCCAACGGCTGTTTGGAACGGCGCCGTTCGTTAAAATCATCCATCAAAGCTTTGATATCCTGCTTGTTGCCCGGCATCAGCCGCAAAGTGATTTGAGCGATGATTTCTTTATTTTCCATGAAAAGACTGTTGCGATAACTGTAATTGATTTCTTCCTTGTCATGAATAATCATATCGCCTTCGGCAGTAAAGGCTTCAGCCGACAAAACGACCCGGGACATTTCCCCCGAATAGGCACCGGCATTCATAAAAGCCGCTCCGCCTATGCTCCCCGGAATTCCTCCGGCAAATTCCATACCTGACAACCCGTATTGGAGCGCCGCTTTTGCCACACGCATGGTGGGAACACCGGAAGTCACCCGGAGGAGATTTCCTTCCCTTTCTATTTTTTGTAACCGTCCCGTGCAGGCGACGACCCCTCGAATTCCTTTGTCACGAACAAGAAGATTGGCTCCGCCCCCAAGAATAAACAGGGGCAACCCGGCTTTATGAGTTTCTTTAATAATCATTTGCAATTCTTCTATTGTTTCAGGAAGAACAAAACAATCGGCCGGACCGCCGATACCGAATGTGGTGTGACGGTTCATAGGTTCGTTTAATCTTATTTGATTTTCTTTTAAAAAGAAAGAAAAAACATTTATATAATCGGTCATATATATTTCCCTTGTAAATACTTCACAGTTCATTCTTACTATTATAGGGATGAACGATTAAATCGTCAATTACAACACAGGGGAAGTATCTTCTGTTTGATTCACCATAAAAAAGGCCCTCTTCTTTTAATAAGAACAGGACCTTTTTCATAATTTTATACTTTATACTCAGTCTACATTATACTCTGTCTACATTTGTCATATCTTTTGCCACGACAAACGTATCGTATTCTTCTTCTGTTACATAGCCGAGTTGTAATGCCGCTTCTTTTAAAGAGCTGTTATCACGGAACGCTTTCTTTGCAATTTCTGCTGATTTTTCATAACCGATGTGAGGAGCGAGAGAAGTAACGAGCATCAAAGATTTTTCCACCAGCTCGCCCATCCTGTCCTCATTTGCCACAAGACCCTGTGCACAATGAATATTAAAAGAATGAATGGCGTCGCCTAAAAGAATCACCGATTCAATATATGCATGAGCCATTACGGGAGCATATACATTCAATTCAAAATTTCCCTGAGAAGAAGCAAAGGATATCGTTGCCTGATGTCCGTGAACACTGCAGGCAACCATCGTCAATGCTTCACACTGTGTCGGATTTACTTTTCCCGGCATGATAGAAGAGCCCGGTTCATTGGCAGGAATCGTAATCTCTCCGAACCCGGCCCGGGGACCGCACGCCAAAAAACGAATATCATTGGCAATTTTCATACAATTCATAGCCAAAGCTTCAAGAGCACCGTGAGAAAATACAAAATCATCTCTGCCTGTCAATGCATAAAATTTATTCGGTTCGGAAATAAAAGGAATACCGGTTTCTTCTGCAATGGCGGCCGCTACTTTCTCTCCGAATCCTTCCGGACTGTTCAGGCCTGTTCCTACGGCAGTTCCGCCAATCGCTAATCCGCGCAGATATTTTTCACTGTCCTTAATCATATCTCTGCTCTTTTGCAGCATCACTTTCCAACCGGAAACTTCTTGTCCGAAAGTGAGCGGAACGGCATCTTGCAAATGCGTACGTCCTATTTTTACAAGATGCATATATTCTTTGCTTTTCTGTTCAAAGGTATCAATCAACTGATTCAGCGGTTCATAAAGCTTTTTATTTAAAATTTCAACCGCCGCCACATGCATGGCTGTCGGGAAAGTATCATTGGATGATTGAGACATGTTCACATCATCATTGGGATGAATTCTGACTTTGCTTCCTGCCTTCTCCAACTTTGCATTTGCAATATGAGCAATGACTTCATTCATATTCATATTGCTCTGTGTCCCCGATCCGGTCTGGTATATAACTAACGGGAACTCGTCTTTCCACTTCCCGTCAATAATTTCATCACAAGCTTCCCGAATCACTTTTTCTTTTTCTGAGGGCAATTTCCCGGATTTTGCATTTACTGCGGCAGCACATTTTTTTAATATGGCAAAAGCACGGATAATTTCAACCGGCATACAATTGAGCCCTATTTTGAAATTTTCATGAGAGCGTTGTGTTTGCGCGCCCCACATATGATCGGCCGGTACTTTTACTTCACCTAAAGTATCATGTTCAATACGGTATTCCATATTTAAAATCCCCCTTCAAATAAAATAAAAAACTAAACATCTATTTTATTTTACCATTTCATTATCAAAACAACTCTTGCCAAATAATCATGCTTAATCCGTTTATTGCTTTTTTTCATCATACAAAAATAAAAGATAAATACATTTCTTCATTTGTAATTTCTCACTATAGGATTTTGCAAAATAATATCCATATAGTATAATAATGTCACATGGCTTTGCAATTCTGATTTATGGCAGTCTTCAAGTCCCGTGCAATGGAATCCCATGAAGCCTGTCAGGTCCGAGAGGAAGCAGCAGTAAGTGGCCCTTTCTATGTGCCACGGTGCATCTTGGAGCCTGTCATAAAGGAGAATTGCATAGTCTTTTTTAGTATAATAATATGTTTAACTGAAATTATTGTATGGAGGTCCTGATGGCATATTTGGCGCTGTATCGTAAATGGCGGCCCCGTACGTTCGACGAGGTTGTCGGGCAAAAACATATTTCTATTCCTATAATGAGAGCTTTAAAGCAAGGAAGACTGGCTCATGCTTATCTTTTTTCCGGACCTCGCGGCACGGGAAAAACAAGTATGGCAAGAATTTTGGCAAAGGCCGTCAATTGTTTGAATATACAAGACGGTAATCCTTGCAACAATTGCGGAAACTGCAACGAAATCAACAACGGGTCCAGCATGGATGTTTACGAAATCGACGGTGCTTCCGCCCGCGGTGTTGATGAAATCATCCGTATTCGGAAATCAATCCCCACACTTCCCGTAACAGGCAAGAAAAAAGTATACATTATCGATGAAGTGCATATGCTCACAAAAGAAGCATTTAATGCTCTTCTGAAAACTTTGGAAGAACCGCCGGCTCACGTTCTTTTCATCTTGGCAACAACGGAACCGGGGAAGATTCCTTTAACTATTTTATCCCGTTGCCAGCGTTATGAATTTCATCGCATTTCTGTTACCGATATCAAGGAACATCTTCTCCTTGTTGCAGAAAAAAGCGGGATCCGCCTCACCCCCGAAGCAGCGGACTTAATTGCCGTCCGTGCCGAAGGCGGCCTTCGCGATGCGCTTTCTCTGCTTGATCAATGCTCAAGTTCTGCCTCTGACAAAGAACTCTCTTCCGATATTGTATATACTCTTTTAGGACTGACGAGAAAAGATCAAATTATATCTCTATCCCATCATATATTTTCCTCAAAAAGCGGAGAAGCACTGCAACTCTTCTATCAGATTTTACAAAACGGAAAAGAGCCGGCTGCCGTTTTCTTCGACCTATTAGAACATTTCAGATGCCTTATGATAAGCAAAATAAATCCGAATGCACCGGAGTTATCAGCTTACGGACATCAGATCCAAACCTTGAAAGATGACGCCAATCAAATAAGCGAGTTTTACTTGGATGCTCTTTTTTCTTCTCTCCATCAGACAATTTCTGACATAAAAAGAAGTTCTTCTCCAAGAATGACGGCTGAAATGGGACTGCTCCGCCTTTGCAGAATCAAAGGTTCCCAGGAGTTGAACAGCTTGGCAGAACGAGTTGAACGTCTGGAAAAGAGCGTGTCGGCTTTGTGCCGGGGAAATACTCTCATTCCCGCCTCTAACCATCCTGAAGCCCCGACAAACAGCACTCGGATTATCAGCGATAAGAATCTGTCTTCCCCCGAAGCAATCCGAGGAAAAAAAGAAGATAAAGAACAAGCAACTCCGACAGATCCTGAACAAAAAGTAAAAAATGTAATACCTTCTTCGAAATCGGAAACAAAAGCCTCTCCCTTCATTAATCCTGATACTTATCCGGCACTGTGGAGCCAATTTACCGACTACCTGCAGCAAATCCACCGAATTGATATTTGGAGCTGTGTACAGAAGGGTACTTTGATCTTAATTAACAATAACAGAGTTGTCGCCTCTCTTCCCCAGCAATTTCTGGTATTGGGCGCCAATAACAAAGGTTACCAAAACCTTATAACCGAAGCGTTCCGTAATATCACAGGCAGAGAATTAAGCTTTCATGCAGTCTTGAAAGGTTCCGACGAAGAAAGTGCCGCCATAGAAGAAGCAAAAAAGTACGCTTTTCAAACAGGAGATCCCTCCCCGGATATTAACAAAGAACAGGCAGCTAAAGATAATTATAAATTGATTTCGGAAAAAGATATTGAATCGATTGAAAAGGAAGAACCGGTCTTATCAGCCGCGTTAAAAATCATTTCTAATTGCGATATCTACAAAAAAGAAAACTAGAATCTGTTCTCAATCCCCTTATCATAATTGAATAAATACGATATAATAATTGAAAATAACTGTCATCAAGGAGGAACTGAAGATGTTCGGTAATAAAGCACAAATGCAGAATATGCTGAAGAAAGCACGTAAAATGCAGGAAGATATGCAAAAAATGCAGGAAGAGTTAAAACAACAGACCGTTGATGTTTCTGTCGGCGGCGGTGCAGTATCTATCACCATGAACGGTGAAAAACAAATCGTTTCTTTGAAAATTGCTAAAGATGCCATTGATCCGGAAGATCCTGAAATGTTGGAAGACTTGATTACCACTGCAGTGAACGAGGCCGGTAAAAAAGCGGATGATATGGTTCAAAAAGGCATGAGCAAGGTAACAGGAGGCCTCGGACTTCCCGGCGGCATGTTTTAATGAATGATGAATTGGAACTTTTGGCCGAACAATTCCGCAAACTTCCCGGTATCGGAGTAAAAACGGCACGACGTCTCTCTTATTTTATGCTCGAAAGACCTCAAGCCGATGTAGATGCTTTTATTCATGTCATTCAGGATGCACGAAGCAAAAGTTGTTATTGTTCTCTTTGTTGTAATCTTTCTACATCCGATCCTTGTGAAATTTGCAGTGATGATCGAAGGGATCATTCGACTATTTGCGTGGTTGAACAGCCGCAGGATGTACAGGCTTTGGAGCAGAGTCATGAATATCGCGGACTATACCATGTACTTCACGGTGCCTTGTCCCCGCTTGACGGAGTCGGTCCCGATCAGATAAAAATCAAAGAACTTTTGAAACGTCTTTCCGATGATGAAGTCAAAGAAATTATTTTGGCAACCGATCCCGATACGGAGGGTGAAGCGACAGCTTACTATATTTCTCGTCTGATAAAACCTTTAGGCATTCTTGTTACTCGAATTGCCCGCGGACTTCCTGCCGGCGGAGATATCGGATATGCCGACAGTATGACCTTGGCAGGGGCTGTAGAAAACAGAAAAGAAATGTAATATAAGCACAACGGACGTTTTGATATCCTCTTATCAAACAAACCTTTATTTAACGTATCGACCGATACTCTGCATTTTATAAAGGTAATTTATTTTATTTATAATCAAGATGAAATAAATTACCACACAGTTATCAGGAGGTCTCTATGGAAATCATGGGCGTAGGCATTGTCGGCATCATTACTTCTATTATTTTTATCCTTATTTTTTGGAAATTCTTAAGTTGTGCCATATTTCCTCTTTTAGGAAATATCATCGCTGGCGGAATTCTTTATTATTTATTGGATGCGTTACAAATTGTTCATATGCATTGGAGCACATTTGATATCATCATTGTCGCTATTTTCGGTATTCCCGGGACAATTTTTCTTGCACTGCTCCGACTATTTTTTTAATATTTCATTTCCCAAATGAATATCTTCATCGGCAACTTGCTTTTTAACTTTGTAAGACGACAAAAAATACCGTATCTTAACGATACGGTATTTTAAAATACATATATTCAGCAATTTTTGATTTTATCAATTATTTTATCCAGCCATGAACCTTTGCCCTTATATTGTGTCAAATCCTCTCCGGATAAATTGGCATAATTAAGCAATGCTTCTTTCTGGTCTTCTTTAAGCTTCTTAGGCACCTTGACTTTTACTTCTACATAAAGATTTCCTTTATGATTTCCCTGCAAATGAGGCATCCCTTCCCCTGCAATGCGGAAACGGGTTTCACTTTGTGTACCTGCCGGTATCTTAAGTTCCACTTCTTTTTCTAAAGTTTTTACATGAATCGTGCTTCCCAGTGCCGCCGTAGGAAAAGAAATATCCGCTTTACAATATAAATCGTCTCCGGATCTTTCAAAGTCAGGATCGGATTTCACATAAATATAAACATATAGATCTCCTTTCGGACCGCCGCGTTTTCCCGGCTCACCTTCTCCGGACACACGCATTCTCACACCCGAATCTGCTCCGGCAGGGATATTTACTTCTATTGTTTTCTGTTTTCTTTCCGTTCCTGCACCATGACAACGATTACATTTATTTTTGATTATTTTACCTGTGCCGCCACAAGTAGAGCAGGTTACTATATTAACCATTTGTCCGAACGGACTGTTTCTCACAACCCTTTGTTGGCCGCTCCCGTGACAAGTATCACAAGTTTCGACAGATGATCCCGGTTCTGCTCCGCTTCCCTGACAACGGCTGCAAGTTTCATTCTTTGTAACAGTAAATTTCTTACGAACCCCCTTGGCCGCTTCCCGTAAAGTGATTTCCATGTCATAGCGTAAATCTGCTCCCGCTTCCGGCCCGGTGCTGTTTCTCCGACTGCCTCCGGTGAACATATCAAATATATCACCCATATCAAAGCCGCCCTGAGATCCGCCAAAACCGCCGAAATCGAAACCGCCGAAGCCGCCAAATCCGCCGGCTCCCGGTCCGCCCCCTTGCTGAGATGCCTGCCTGAAAGCATCGTGCCCCATTTGATCATATTGTGCTCTTTTATCCGCATCGGAAAGGACATGATAAGCTTCATTGACTTCTTTAAATTTTTCTTCCGCCTCTTTAGGGTTTGATTTATTCAAGTCCGGATGATATTTCCGTGCTAATTTTCTATATGCTTTTTTTATATCTTCGTCCGCAGCATTTTTATCAACACCGAGAACTTCATAATAATCCCGATTTGCCATTAGGGAAACACAATCCTTTATAAATACAAATAGCGTTGAGCCGTGCATCTTCATTCATAAAAATAAAGAAACGGAATGAAAGATCACAGCCCATCGCCGATTATTTAAATAAAATTTACTACAGTAAAGATTCGATCAATTATTTTTTATCATCATCGACAACTTTATAATCTGCATCAACTACATTATCATCTGACTTTTCAGCCTTCTCGGCATTTTCTTGCTGCTGCGGACCTGCCTGCTGAGCACCGGCTGCCCCCTGCTGTGACTGCTGAGCCTGCTGGTACATTTTGCTTGTCATTTCATAGAGCGGTTTTGTCAATGCTTCCGCATCAGCTTTCATTTGTTCCGGATCTTCACCCTTCAAAGATTCACGAAGTTTGGAGATTGCTTCATTAATTTCTTTTACCTTATCGGCATCTGCTTTATCTCCCAAATCTTTGATCGTCTTTTCTGCCTGATAAATTAAAGATTCGCCTTGATTTCTCTGTTCAATCAGTTCTTTCCGTTTTTTATCCTCTTCTTCATGAGCTTTTGCATCCTGCTGCATTCTTTCAATTTCTTCATCAGACAATCCGGATGATGATTTAATATCAATTCTCTGTTCTTTGCCTGTCCCCAAGTCTTTTGCAGATACATGGACAATACCGTTCGCATCGATATCAAAAGTAACCTGAATTTGAGGGACTCCGCGCGGTGCGGGGGGAATGTCGGTTAATTCAAAACGTCCGAGAGTTTTGTTATTTGCTGCCATAGGACGTTCGCCCTGCAACACATGGATATCCACAGAGGGCTGATTATCACTTGCCGTAGAGAATACTTGGCTCTTAGATGTCGGAATGGTTGTATTTCTCTTAATCATAGTAGTAAATACGCCGCCCAATGTTTCAATCCCCAATGATAACGGTGTTACGTCAAGAAGGAGTACGTCCTTGACTTCCCCTTTTAATACACCGGCCTGAATGGCTGCCCCTACGGCTACCGATTCATCGGGATTTACACTCTTGCTCGGTTCTTTGCCGAATTTATTTTTGATTAAAGCCTGTACGGCGGGAATACGGGAAGAACCGCCGACAAGCAATACTTTATCAATATCGTTGACCGTGAGGCCTGCATCTTTTAATGCAATATCAATCGGTTCCACCGTATCCTGCACCAGATCTTCCGTAATTTTATCAAACATGGCACGGGATAAAGAAGCATCAAAATGCACCGGCTGGCCGTTCATATCCATGGTAAGGAACGGTAAATTTATATCTGTATTCATTACATTGGATAATTCAATTTTTGCTTTTTCTGCCGCTTCTTTTAATCTTTTATTCGTCATCGGATCACGACGGAGTTCAAATCCATTCTGTGCTTTAAAAGTGGTAGCGATCCAATCCATAATGCGGGCATCAAAATCATCTCCGCCGAGATGTCCATTCCCGTGAGATGCCTCAACTTCGAATACACCGTCTGCCAAATTCAAAATGGACACATCGAATGTACCCCCGCCGAGGTCATAAACAAGGAATCTGTGTTCTTTTCCGTCATTTACTTTATCAAGCCCATAAGCCAAAGATGATGCGGTCGGTTCGTTAATGATACGAAGAACATTTAATCCTGCAATGGCGCCGGCATCTTTCGTTGCCTGACGCTGACTGTCGGTAAAATAAGCGGGGCAGGTAATAACTGCATCAGTTACACTTTCACCCAAATAAGCTTCGGCATCAGCTTTTAATTTCTGAAGAATCATCGCGGAAACTTCCTGCGGTGTATATGATTTATCTCCGATATTTACTTTATAATTTGCTTCACCCATATGACGTTTAATGGAAACAACCGTGCGATCCGGATTGGACACAGCCTGGTTTTTTGCCAATTGACCTACAAGACGTTCTCCTGTTTTAGAAAAACCTACAACAGAAGGAGTAAGACGGGAACCTTCCGCATTGGGAATGACAACAGGTTCTCCCCCTTCCATAACTGCTACAACAGAGTTGGTTGTACCAAGATCGATACCAATTACTTTTGACATTTAAAATGTCCCCTTTCTTTTGTTTATCAGTAATAATTCTATATTTATCTTACGGTTTATGTGATACTTGAACGGCTGCATGACGCAGGACTTCATCTTTATACATATATCCCTTTTTCAAAACCAGAGACACCGTATCATCTTCCAATTCATCAGAAACCGTCTGCATAATCGCTTCGTGAAAATAAGGATCAAACGGCTTCCCCAAAGAATCCATTTCCGTGACACCGAAATCATTCAAAACTTTAACAAATTGTTTAATAAGCATTTCTACGCCTTGGATAAAGGCATCCCCGGGATTGCTCTTTTTTATTTGCAACAAAGCCATTTCGAAGTTATCCACAACCGGTAAAAAAGCTTTCAAAGTATCTGCCCGTATCATATCGGTCGCTTTTGCTTCATTTTCACGGGTACGACGCCTGAAATTATCAAAATCAGCCTGAAGCCTTACATATTGAGAAAGTGCCGTTGTCAATTTTGACTCGGCTTCTTCTCTTTTAGCTTCCGCTTCTGCAGCCTCCTTTTTTGCTTTTTCCGCTTCCTCTTTCAAAAAAGCCGTTTCTTCAATCTGTTCTTCGGACAAAACATCCGCCGCCTTCACATCCTTATCATCGGTTCTTTCATCATTTTCAATGTTCTTTTTATCTTCCGTCATTGGCGGAACCTCCCAATTTATATTTTAAATCAACTGAGGGAAATCAAGAAAAATTCCCTTTTAACAACTCATTCAGCCGTTGCTGCATATAATACATCATCCCGATAACTTTACTGTATTGCATCCGCGTAGGTCCTAAAACCGCAACAGAACCGATCACTTTTCCGTTTGAAGTAAACTGCGCTCGAACAACCGATAAGTCTGAAAATGTTTTGAACAAGTTCTCCATACCGATATGAACGGCAATCGGTTTATCCATCGAAGAAAGAAGCATACTTTCCAAAATATCCCTTTCTTCCAATAGATTTAAAATATCCTGTACTTTCTCTACATTTTGGAATTCCGGCTGTTCAATCAGCTGAGATGCTCCGCCGGAATACACTTGATTCTTCGGAGTGAGTGCCTGTTCCATCGCCGTAAATATAGACATATAGGAAGATAAATCTTTTTCCAGATCTTTTTGAAATGACAGAATTAAAGATTCACTCATGCTGTCAATATATTTACCGTGAAGGAAATGATTCAATTTATCCGCCACAAGCTGCATTTCATCAAAAGATGATCCTTGCGGTATATTGACGATGGAATTGGATACATTTCCGTCCCCTGTTACCACCAAAAGGATGGCTCTCTTTTCATCCAACGGAAGAAACCTTACATAATTGAATGTGCTCTTTGCTGCCGATGATGCAGCAACCGACAGCGAGTGGGTCAGTTCCGCCACTACTTTTGCCATATTACGGAATATTTCATCCATTTTCGTAATATGTTCCGTAAGCATTCCTTCCAGCAATACTTCTTCTTCTGATGTAACGGGCGCCGGCTGCATCAACCAGTCTACATAATATCGATATCCTTTAATGGAAGGTACCCTTCCCGATGAAGCATGGGGCTGTTCCAAATATCCCGCATCCTCTAAATCCTGCATTTCATTTCGTATGGTGGCACTGCTTACTCCGAGATTATATTTTTTTTCAATCGTACGAGAGCCTACCGGTTCCGCTGTTAAAGAATAGTCCTGTACAATAGCCCATAATACTCTTCTTTTCCGCTCATTCAAATCATTCATACCGTTAAGGCCGTCATCTGCTTTATGTTTTGCCATCTTTATCACCTTACTTTATTAGCACTCATGTTAAACGAGTGCTAAACTACATTATCAGTATATGCCCCGCCCCGCAGAATGTCAATAGATTATCAATAAAAGTATGCTTTATAAATCAAAACCATCTCCATAAAAAAGGCTGTGAAAATGAAAAATTTTCACAGCCTTTTATTTTTCATGGCGAGCAGTCAATAAGCCGAGTTCTGTACCGCCAATGCGGTGATGATTATCTATCTAGCCAACAAATTGCTTTGTTGATCAAGCGACGCAACCCGGAAGGTCAGCGGGCAACCTCAACCCTTCCCTATTCGGTCTTGCTTCGGATGGGGTTTACCAAGCCGGACGGTCTCCCGTCTGCTGGTGCGCTCTTACCGCACCTTTCCACCCTTACCGTTTACACGGCGGTTTCCTTTTCTATGGCACTTTCCCTGGGGTTACCCCCGCCGGACGTTATCCGGCATCCTGCCCTGCGAAGCTCGGACTTTCCTCACGCCTTACGGCCCGCAATCATCTTTCTTGCTCGCGTGTAACAGTATATCACGCCATATTTCTCATTTCAACTTACATATATGAAAATATGTCTTTGGAAACCTTATCTTCTTCTACAATTACATCCCAATTTCTTTTCTGAAACTCTTTTCTCATTCTGTCCGCCAAGTATGGTATGATGACGCGTTCCGTATAAAAATGTCCTCCATCAGCCACCAGAAATCCGTCAGCAGAAGTGTTTTGTGCTTCGTGATATTTTATATCTCCCGTTATATATAAATCAGCACCTTTTATATCTGCCAAAGAAGAAAACTCTACACCTGCTCCTCCAAGAACGGCGATTTTTCTCACTTTCTTATTTGTATCTCCGGAATATTTCAGGCAGGGAATGCCCAATTTTTCTTTTACATACAATAATGCATCTTTGGCTTCCATTTCTTCGGGAAGTTCACCCAGTCTCCCCATGCTGCTTTCAGTTCCCCTGTTTACAAGACTGTAAATATCGTAATAGGCAGAGGGATAATCTTTTTCCAAAATATCTTTAATAGTGTTCAGCGCGCTTTCTTTTACGGTAAATTCCAATCTGACCGCTTCCGTGAAATCATCCTCATCGTCAAGCAAATAGAAATGAGATGTTTCGTCTTTCAATATTTCATTTATCTTTTTTTGTAAGACTTTTACAATCATCGCCGGGGCATACAACGTTATCTTGTACATTTTTTCCGAATATACAGGTACAAGTCCGGTGCGGTTCTGCAGATTTAATTTATCTGCCAACGCATCATTGACCCCCTGTGCTGCCGTATCCAAATTGGTATGGGCCGCAAAAGACAATATTTGATGTTTTATCAGATTTTCTACGATCTTCCCTTTTGCCGTCGACAAATCAATTTCTTTCATCGGTTTAAATAGAAACGGATGATGAGAAAGTATCATATCCACTTGATTATTTACGGCATAAGAAACATTTTCTTTTGTTATATCCAAAGCAACCATAATTTTCTTTACGATTCTCTCGGGATTTCCGATTTGTAAACCGCTGTGATCCCACTTTTCTGCCAAATAAGGGGGTGCCCATTCATCCATTAGTCGGATGATATCTTTTGCAAACACTTCCATAAAATTCCCTCCAAAATTACCTTGTCTTGAATTGCTTTTTTTAATTTCTTTCTATTTCTTTCGTTTGCCGGTTTTCCGTCAATATTTTGAATGATGGAATTTCTTTTGTTTATTAATTTTTTCAAATGAGAAGGAAATAAGGGATCCCCGTATCTTCCTTCCGTCACTCCGATTTCCGCATCCATATCATCAAAAGGTTTCATCTCCCCTTGTGTTACGTACAAAGCTTCATATAAATGTTCTTTTTCTTGAATTAAAATTTCTCTTTCTATTTGATATCCTTTTTTCTGAAGCCATATGCGCAACTCGGAAATATGATTTTGCGGCTGCAATACCAGCCAGTCCAACGCCTTTGCAATATCTCCGTCATTCTCTAAAATAGACTCTATCATAAGGCCGCCCATTCCTGCAATGACAACGCCATCCACCTCATTTTTCTTTAATACGGACAATCCGCTTCCCATACGTGTTTCAATCTGATTTTCTAAATGCTCTTCATGTATATGTTCTTCCGCAGCAACCAAGGGACCTTTGTGAATATCTGCCGCAACGGCTTTTTTTATTCTTTTTTCTTTTATTAAATATATCGGTATATATCCGTGATCCGTTCCTATATCTGCCATAGATGCAGAAAACGGCACCATATCCGCTACCGCCGCCAAGCGTTTTGATAATTTCATCATATATTCCTGTTATTCCACAACAAAAAAAGACTGAGTACAAGACTCAGTCCTTATAGTCATTGGTGGGCCCACCAGGACTCGAACCTGGGACCAGGCGGTTATGAGCCGCCGGCTCTGACCAACTGAGCTATGGGCCCTCTTTCATCAATACTTGATATTTTATCAGCAAATTGATATGTCGTCAATATTATATTATACATTAATCAATGGTTTTGCCGTCTTTTTTAATTTGCTGAGCGCCTTTCCTTCTATCTGGCGAATTCGTTCGCGAGTCACGTCAAAATATTTCCCTACTTCTTCCAATGTACGCGGCCGCCCGTCACGCAGTCCGAAACGAAGTTCAAGAACTTGTCTTTCCCGTTCCGTAAGCTCTCCCAAAAGTTCTTCTATTTGTTCTCTTAAAAGTATCGAACCTGCCGCATCATCGGGAGCCGTGGCAGTACGATCCATAATAAAATCAACCAGTGTAGAATCTTCTTTGGGCCCGATCGGTGTTTCCAATGATATCGGTTCCTGTGCTATTTTCTTTATTTCTCGAATTTTGGCAACCGTTACATCCATTTCTTTTGCCAACTCTTCATTGGTTGCTTCTCTTCCTTTTTCCTGCAAAAGCTGACGGGAAATTCGATTTAATTTATTAATGGTTTCTACCATATGCACCGGCACCCTTATGGTTCTTGCCTGATCTGCAATGGCCCTGGTAATGGCCTGCCTGATCCACCAAGTGGCATAGGTACTGAATTTATACCCTTTGGTATAATCAAATTTGTCAACTGCCTTAAGCAGCCCAAGGTTCCCTTCCTGAATTAAATCAAGAAAAGGCAATCCTCTTCCCAAATATTTTTTGGCAATCGAAACAACCAGTCTTAAATTAGCATCAGATAAGGCTTTCTTAGCATCATTTGCTTCTTTTAAATCTTCTTTTGACGGATTTTCAAAAGTCCCCTTTTCTACAGCCTTGGCCAGCTCAACTTCTTCTTCGGCAGTGAGTAATTTTACGGCACCGATTTCTTTCAAATACAGTTTGACCGGATCATCTATATTGATACTGTCCGCTGCAGTTATATTTTCTATTGACTCCTCTTTATCGTTTTCTTCTTTTATTTCGTCTTCTAATAAATCCAGTTCCGCGTCAGAAGCATCTTCCTCAAAACTCACTTCAATATTATTTTCATGAAGGACTTCATAGATTTTGGCCAGTTCTCGTTGGTCTAAATCTTTTTCCGTGATAAAATCCATAATTTCTTTGTTGGAGATAAAGCTTTCATCATGAATTTTAGACTTAAGTTCTTCGATCCATGAACCTAAGTTCTTACCTTTTTGTATCATATTGTATCCCCTTTACGACAATATATGCCGTCTCAAAACTAAAGCAATCTGATTTCGCGACTTAATTGAATGCACTTTAATTGTTCTTTTTTCGCTTCCTCCGGATTAGATCGGA
>URAA01000019.1 GCA_900545785.1 uncultured Dialister sp.
ATGGACGGCGGCGGAGCTTTGTCTGATGAAAAAAGAAAAGGGAAAATTAGTTTTTGAAGTGAATATCCGCAGCCCCCTATATCGAGGTACTTATGGAAAAGAGAAATATAGTTCTCATCGGTCCTATGGGAACGGGGAAAAGCCGGGCGGCTAAAATTTTGTCCGACGGTTTTAACTGGCAGCTGGCTGATACGGATCGAATGATGGAAAAAGAAACAGGGATGAAAATTGCCGGATATTATCGTTCTGCCGGAGCGGAAGCTTTTGCGGAAAAAGAAATGGATCTGATCAACCGTGTCCGGTACTATCATGAAGCGGTCATTGCCATGGGCGGAAACAATCCGATGACGGAGAGAAAATTCAGACTTCTTTCGGAATACGGCATCGTTATTTTGCTTTATGCCAAACCTTACAGGCTGGCAGAGCGGGTCCGCCGAAGAATAGGAAAAAGACCGACCATGGATTATTCCGACGTGGACGGCTATGTCCGCCAGATGCTTCGGAAATGGACGAAATGGAAAGATCGGGTGGATCTGGTCATCAATACGACAAATACTCATCCGGAGCAGACAGCCCTTAAAATTGCCCGTTATATCGATCGGAACGGAATAGAATTTTCAAAGCGGGCATATAAATAAAGAGGGCAAAAGATATTTGGTGCTGCCCTCATCGGATATTGACAGGCAGAAATCCCTGTTTATGAAGGAGAATATATGAAAAAATTAGCGGTCCTGACTTCCGGCGGAGATGCGCCGGGAATGAATGCGGCCATTCGCAGCGTAATCCGCACCGCAAGAGCCATGCAATTTGAGATATACGGCATTAAACGGGGATATGCCGGACTTTTGGAAGAAGATATCTGCCCTCTCACCGGCCGTGATGCGGGAGGGATTATTCTTCACGGGGGAACGATGCTGAAAACAGCTCGCTGTCCTGCTTTTTTCGATGAGGATAATCAGAAAAAAGGAGCGGATATTTTAAAAAAACATAATATAGACGGTCTCATTGTCGTCGGCGGAGACGGTTCCGTTCAAGGTGCGGCGGCGCTTTCGAAATACGGAATTTCCACGGTGACCGTTCCTGCCACCATCGACAATGACATGCACGGCACGGACGAAACCATCGGCCACGATACGGCGGTCAATGAGGTGGTCAGCGCCGTCAGCCGTATCCGCGATACCGCTTCTGCCCACGACAGGGCAGCCATTATAGAAGTCATGGGGCGGTTTGCGGGAAATATAGCTCTCGATGCGGGAATTGCCTGCGGAGCGGAATATATTTTGGTTCCCGAAGTGCCCTTCAGCCGCGAAAAATTATCAAGAAGCCTTTTAAAACAAATGAAAGAAGGAAGAACGAACAGCATCATCATTTGTGCGGAAGGAGCCGATGACGGAAGAGCTCTGGGAGAATGGCTGACAGAGAGAACGAATATAGATATTTGTGTCACTATTTTGGGGTTTGTCCAAAGAGGCGGTGCTCCCTCGGCGGCGGACAGCATTTTGGGCTCTCTCTTGGGAGCGGCGGCGGTGAAAGCGCTTGCAGAGGGAAAAACTTCTTCCCTTATCGGAATGAAAAACGGATCGGTCCGTATTTTGCCTTATGAGAAAGCGGCGGCGGAAGAAAAAATATTCAGAAAAGATTTGTATTTGATGGCGAGTATGCTGGGGGCTGCCCAAAGAGACGGCGATATAGCGGAGAGCGGCCTCGGAGAAGGAAAGAACGGGTAAAAATTTTCTTGAAATATAAAAAACAGCAGGAAAGATGAGTTTAAAGGAAGGAGAAATCATGAAGAAAAGTTTTAAACCGAATACATGGCTCTATCCTCAGCCGGTGCTTGTGATTGCAACTTATGACAAAGAAAGGATTGCCAACGGAATGGTGGCGGCCTGGGGCGGTATTTATGATACGAACCAAGTAGGTTTTATGTTGGAACATACCCATAAGACGGTGGCAAACCTTTTAGTGAAGAAAGCATTCACCGTCAGTATGGCAACGGTTCCTCTTCTGGCAGAGACGGATTATCTGGGGATTGTTTCAGGAAATGAAGTGCCCGAAAAGGTGGAAAATGCAGGACTTCATGCAGTAAAGAGCGAATATGTGGATGCCCCCGTACTGGAAGAATTTCCCCTGACTTTGGAATGCACGGTGGCAAAAGTGACAAAAGTCGGAGAAGACTATCATTTTGTAGGGGATATCGTCAATGTTCTTGCCGATGAGTCGATTTTGTCGGATCGCCGCATAGATGTGAAGAAGCTGCAGGCGGTTACTTTTGATCCGTCAAACGGGAAATATATTGCTCTCGGAGATACGGCAGGAGATGCGTTCCGAGAAGGAAGAAAATATATAAAATAGTTCAGATTTAAAAAACTTTTTCGGAAGAATTGTTTTCTGTTTAAGAAACACCGTTCTTACCGGGGCATGATATAAAAAAGAGACAGGGTGGTAAAAAATGAAGCTTGGTCCGGCGGTCAATATGCTGATGGCGGTATCCCTGTTTATATTGATGGGATATTCTTTGACATCCTCTGCCCTTCATGAGTGGACGGGAGTCTTTGTTTTTTGTCTTATCGGTATTCACCAATACATAAACAGAGGGTGGTGGCTCCGTATTTTTCAGGGTCGTTATACGAAATTTCGAATGATTCAGGTTCTGCTCACTCTTTTGTTTCTCCTCTCCGCTGTGGCACTTGCTTGGAGCGGTTTTGTCATGTCCCGTCATGTTTTTTCTTTTCTGCCTTCAAGGGGAAGCGGGACGACGGCGCAGATCGTTCACCTGTCGGCAGCTTTTTGGTTTTTTATTCTGTCGGGAGTTCATCTCGGATTTAACCGGCCCGCTGTTGACAGGATGATTCGTTTCTTTAAAAGGAAAGGATTTTCTTTGCCCGGAAAAGCGGGAGAAATCATATATAAAGGGCTTGCCGTTTACGGCGGATATGTTTTTTATAAACGTCATGTCTTCGATTATTTGTTTATGGAAACTCATTTTATGATATCCGGAGGAAGAGAAAATCCCTTTTTCTTTCTTTTCGATTATGTATCCCTGTTTATCCTCTTTGTTTTTATCGGAAACGGATTGATGAAAGCAAAATTTCTAAAATGAAGGAATGAAAAGAATAAGGTAAGGGGAAATCGTTCCGAGAAAGAAACAGTTTTCGGGATTTATCAACAGCACTTGTATTTTTTAGGTGCAAAAAGAATTTTCCTTTTACCTTGACGGAAGTGTTTCTTTTCGCTATCTTTAAAGTAAGAGGACAGGAGGTCGTGATGTTCAGATTCAATGATATATTTCTTGTCGTCGTCGGCGGATATGTAATTTATAAAATCATATATGTAGACGGGTTTACTACGGTCAATTTATTTATTTTGCTCTGCCTTTCCGTGGCGGTAATTTCCACGGCGCTGAGACGTTCCGGCAAAGCGCCGGAGATGAAGGAAAAGAAAGGCGCTCCCCGTCTGAAAGAGGAGAAAGATATTTCTTTTGAAAAAAATGATTCCTCCGGAAACGGAGAAAAAAACAGTAAAGATCAAAAATAAGGAAGCGGTCGATCAGACCGCCTTTTCTTTTGTAAGAAACAGGTAAGGAAGGTGATGATAAATAAAGGAAGTGTAAATTGAGATGGTGGAGTATCTGCGATACGGAAGGGTTCGGTGCTATCATGAAGAAAATTTATGTTTTGGATACAAATGTAATCATTCAGGCTCCTTATGCATTGTATTGCTTTGATGAACATGAGGTGATTTTACCCCTCGTGGTGGTGGAGGAATTGGATGGACTGAAAAGAGCGGAGGGAGAAAAAGGTGTCAATGCAAGAGCGGCGATCCGCCTCTTGGAAAGCCTCCGGCAGAGAGGAAATCTTCTGACCGGCGTGCCTATTCAGACGGGAGGAGCCGTCCGTATAGAAAGTAATTTTACCGACGTGAAACTCCCTGAAGATTTGCCGGAAGATAAATCGGATAACCGTATTCTCATGGTCTGCAAAGGACTCGCCGAAAAGGAACCGCCCGGAAGGGTTGTTCTGGTCACCAAAGATCTGGTACTTCGCATTAAGTCGCAGTTGGTGGGAATACCGGCGGAAGATTTCACGACGGAACAAGTCACATGGGAAGATGAAAATTACACGGGACGGGACAGAGCTTATTTCCCTGAAGACATGACGGAAACTTTCAAAAATGAAGGGCTTCCCGTGGAAATGCTCTATCATTTGGATGATAACGGAAATAAAACGCCCGTCACCGTTTATGAAAATGAATTTTTTGTACTGAAACCGGATCTGTCGGCGGGGAGCACTCTTCTCGGCCGGGTGGAAAAAGGAAAAGTATTTCCTTTAAAATACGGAAAGCAAAGACCTTACGGGGTGCAGCCCAAAAATGTGGGCCAGTACTTTCTTCAGGAAGCATTGATGGAAAGTCCTGAAAAAGCACCTCTTGTCATCGTAAAAGGCATGGCAGGGACGGCAAAAACATTTTATTCCATTGCGGTGGGACTGGAAAAATTATTTAACAATCCCACAGGGGAATACCGCCGCATGATTGTAAGCAGGCCGAATGCACAATTTGATGACGATATCGGATTTTTGCCGGGAAACGAACAGGAGAAAATTTCTCCTCTCATGCGGCCCGTCATCGACAGTCTGGAACAGCTTATTGATGATGATCATCACAGCAGCGACGAAGCATCCTTGAATGACAAGGTGGCTGAAATATTCGATCGAGGCATTATCCGCATGGAAGCGCTCAATTATATCAGAGGAAGATCCATCGTAAGAACTTTTCTGATTATTGATGAAGCGCAAAATATAACGCCCAATCAGGCGAAAGGAATCATCACGAGAGCAGGGCGGGGAACGAAAATTATTCTTTTGGGCGATGCTCATCAGATCGACCGTTCTTTTCTGGACGAAAGAACAAACGGGCTCTCCTATGCGGCAAAGTGTATGAAAGGAAGTCCTCTTTGCTGGCAGATCACCATGGCAGCGGAAGAATGCGAACGTTCTTCCCTTGCGTTGGATGCAGCGAAAAGACTATAAAAAATGTAAAATAGAAAATGGCGGGAAACCGTCATTTTTTTATGTACATTCAAAACATTTGATTCACTCCTTAATTGTGTTAAAATTTAGATAACATCATATTGAAGGAGAAATTTTATGAGAGCCGAACTGGATACGGTGCGGGCGATCAATCGGAGAGCAGGCGAAATGAGGTCTGTCGACCTGATGATGGATGTAATCACCCGTTATGGCCATTTTGCATTTCTGATATACGGGATTATTCTCTGGATGCTGCCGGGAGAAAAAAGAGAGTCAAGACGGGAAACCTGTGTGACTGCTTTTATCTCGGTCTGCCTCTGCTCTTTGATTTCTTTATGTATAGGAAAAATATGGAAACGGAAACGGCCTTTTACAAAAGACTGGCGGATTTGGAATTTTACGGGCCATAAAGCAAATTCATCATTTCCGAGCAATCATACGATGAATGGTGCGGCGGTATCCGTGCAGCTTTTGAAAGACGGAGCGCCCGGCGGTTTCTGTATGACCTTCTTAGCGGGACTGATAGCTTTTTCCCGTCTTTTTGCAGGACTTCATTACCCTACGGATTTACTGGGCGGAGCGGGAATTGCTTGGGGCGTTCACCGCATCATGAATCGGGGAACTCCTCATAAAATCATAAAACACTGGACAAAAATATTATCTTTCCTTTCGGACACTTTATTTTTGCGGATGCGAGGCAGGTGATTTTTTTGGCGGACATGGCAGAACAGGGGAAAAAGGCGATTATTGTCTGTATCGCCCGCATTCTTCTCCGCGGCTCGGAGGCGGCCCATCCTTTGTCCCAGCAGCAGATCAAACGGCTTTTGAAAGAAGAGTACGGTTTGGAAGCGGACAGAAAAACCATTCGAAGAAATTTGATAGCCCTCCGCGACGGAGGTCTTCCCGTGGTTTGCCGGGAAGCGGAGCGGATGATCAAGGGAAAACCGGCACCTTTGTCTCTGGACTGGTACTGGGATCATGATCTGACGAAAAATGATATCCGTACCTTGATCGATTTATTATATTTTTCCCATCTGCCTTCCCAGCAGGTGAAGCAGATTTCGGAAAAATTGAAACGTCTCCATATCCGCGGCTTCAACGACGGAAAAGAAGTGATGAGAAATATTCCGACGCCGCAAAAAATAACGCAGCCGGAGGAAACGCTGGCAATTCTTTCGGAAGCGATCGCAAAAAAAGTACAGGTCCGCTTTTTCTATGATCATTATGAAGCGGACGGAAAAAAACACCACAGCCGTGAATCCGACGGAAGCGACAAATTATATACGGTGAGTCCCTATGTACTGGTTGCGACGGATGAGAGGTATTTCTTTTTGGGAAATATTGAAGGCAGGGAAGAAGTCACACCTTTTGCGGTGGAGCTGATTGCGTCTCCGGTGGTAACCGAAATTCCTGCAAGACCGCAAAAGAGCATACGGGGCGTCGAAAACGGAGTCCGCGTCCTTGATTACCTGACTCCCGTAAGCAGGACCTATGCGGGAGCACCGGAAGTTTGCGTTTTAGATGCAGACTGGCATTTGATGACCGATATTGTCACCGATTTCGGCAAGGCTGCCTATTTATTATCTGCCACTCAGGGGCGGGTCAATGTGGAAGTGACGGCGCCCGTTTCTCTTGTGCGGGCATGGGTGCTGAAAAATGCACCTTTGGTGAAAGCGGTTTCTCCTGTTGCATTGGTGAAATCCGTAAAAGATGCGGTATCAAGTCTGGCCCGTCTTTATGGAGGAGGATGATGATAGGATATATAGTTCTCGGCGTACTTTTTCTTATAATCCTTTTACTCCTGATTCCCGTCCGCTATGCTTTCAAGTTGGAAATGTGGAAAGCATCGGTCAGAATAGAAGCTCTTTTCGGAATTTTTCATAAAACATTTGCCTTTCCCGAGTCCAAAAAGAAGCAGCCTGCGAAGGAAGAAATCATTGAAAATGAATCAGTGAAAAAAATCGAATCTGCGGAAACGGAAAAAGATACGGAACCTGTACAAAGTGATATAAAAGACGGAGCAAATTCGGAAGAATCGGAAAATACAAAAAGGGCGGAAGAGAGAGAAGAAGAAGAGGCGGAAGATAAACAGGAAAAAGAGAAGAGAAGAAAAAAGAAAAAACCTTCCATTCCGGAACAAATTGTTTTTGCATTCCAAAACGGAGTCATAGAGGAGGTATTGAAGGCTGCTTTATACATACTGGATCACAGCTTTCCGAGAAAATGGCGCATCCGCGGAACTTTCGGCACGGGAGATCCGATGATGACCGCCGTGATAGAGGGGATGACGATTGCATTTCTTCCGGAAGTGACGAAAGAAGTGATCTGGAAATATACAGATACAGCCTATACAATAGAAGGTGAAGGACGGGGGCGTATTATCCCCCTATATATCGGAGCCGTTATTTTGCGTCTGGCACTGTCCGGACCGATCCGCCGGTTCTGGCGGTACAGACAGGGAGGAATGAAAGATGAATGAAGAATTGAGAAAAAAGGTTTTTGAAGATTTTAAAAACATGCTCCGCACCGAAACGGTAGTGGGACAGCCTATCTACATAGGTGATGCGACAATTGTTCCGTTCGTGGATATTTCTTTCGGCTTCGGTACGGGAAACCGCGGAGGAAGCGGAGAAGCCTCCGGGGAAGCGGGGGGCGGCAAAATGAGCCCCACTGCAGTTCTCATCATGAAGGGGGAAAGAGTGGAATTATTTTCCATAAAGAGTGCGACTCCGAATACTACGGTGGACAGAGTTCTTAACATGGTGCCCGAAGTGGTTTCCCATTTTACAAAGAAAAAAGAGAAAAAAGAAGAAGTTCGGGAAGCGGCTTTGCAGGAAGCAAAAGAAGCGATGAAAGAAGAAGCGGAAACGGCGGTATTGGAAGCAACTCCGGTATAATGATATGACCTGAAGTCGATTTTTATTGACAGACGGGATAGATTATATTATGATTAACCTATACCCAAGATTTTGTTATACGGGATATATTAAAGGAGGATTACCATAATGAAATTGAATAAAAAAGCAGCAGCCCTTGTTGCCGGTGTCATGATGCTCGGCGCTGTAGGAACAGCTTCGGCGGCAGGGATCGGCTATGTGAATTCCTCGGCACTGATGCAGGCTCACCCCAGAATGGAAAGAGCTCAGCTTGATTTAAGAAATGCAGCACAGAAAGCGGAAGAAAACTTCAACAAGAGATCTCAAGGAAAGAGCGATGCGGAAAAGCAGCAGATTTTCCAAGAAATTCAGCGTGATCTGGCAACTAAAGAAAGAGCTGCCATTCAGCCGATTCAGCAGGATGTGATGAAAGCCATTCAGGAAGTCCGCCGCGAAAAAGGATTGGATGTTATTTTGGATATCAGCTCCGTTATTGACGGCGGAAGCGATGTAACCGATGCAGTGAGAGCAAAGATCGCAAAATAATTGAAAATGAAAAAGAGACCTTTCGAGGTTTCTTTTTTTTATCTCTAAACTGATCCGATTTATGCGAAAACAGAAAGAACTCGTTGAAAAATTCCTGTTATAATAAAATAAAAAGTTTGAAATGCGGGAAAAGATATGCGTGATACTTCATTAATATATCCTCTTCGGGAAGACGGAAAAATTTTGCTCGGTTACAAAAAAAGAGGAATGGGCAGGGGGAAATGGAACGGCTTCGGCGGAAAATTGGAAAAAGGGGAAACCATGAGAGAATGTGCGGCAAGAGAACTCTTTGAAGAGTCCGGGCTTTCCGCTTCTCCTTCCGATTTTGAACAGGCCGCCGACTTATATTTTCATCAGCCCTCGGATCCGTCTTGGTCTCATGCGGGAATTGTCTAT
Organism: uncultured Dialister sp.; assembly: GCA_900545785.1. Taxonomy (GTDB): domain Bacteria; phylum Bacillota; class Negativicutes; order Veillonellales; family Dialisteraceae; genus Dialister. The sequence goes on from URAA01000019.1 coordinate 8,846, forward strand.
TTTATCAGAAAATGGACAGGGAAAGTTCATCTTTCCGATGAGATGGAACCGAAATGGTTTTCTCCGGAAGATTTTCCTTTTGACGACATGTGGGAGGCGGACAAGATCTGGCTTCCGCTGATTCTGAAAGGGGAAAAGATAAGAGGAACCATTTATTTCGCACCTGACGGCAATACCGTCTTTGATTATCATTTTGAAAGTATTTGAATAAGGAATTATTTTGAATAAAGAAAACGGAAATTGGACAGCCCTTCTGCTTGAATGGTTCGACAGAAACAAAAGAGAATTGCCCTGGAGGGAAGAGAGGCCGAGAAATCCCTATCATGTGTGGATTTCCGAAATTATGCTGCAGCAGACCAGAACGGAAACGGTGAAACCTTATTTTGAAAGCTGGAAAGAAAGATTTCCCACCATTTCCGCTCTTGCGGCAGCAGATGAATCGGAAGTACTTCATGCATGGCAGGGACTGGGATATTACAGCAGGGCAAGAAATATTCATAAAGCGGCGAAAGAAATGGTCGAAAAATACGGCGCAACGCTGCCGCAGAAAAAAGAAGAAGTACGGAAACTTCCCGGGATAGGAGATTATACGGCAGGAGCGATACTTTCCATGGCTTACGGAAAGAAAGAAGCGGCGGTAGACGGAAATGTGCTCCGTGTTTATGCTCGTTTGTACGGAGTGGAAGCGGATATTTTAAAAACCGCGGGAAGAAAAGAAATTTCCTATCTTGTGGAACAAACATTACCGGAGCGGGCAGGAGATTTCAATGAAGCACTGATGGATCTGGGGGCAGAGATCTGCATTCCGAAACATCCTCACTGCGACAGATGCCCTCTTTATAGAAATTGCACTGCCTTTAAAGAAGGGAAAACGGAAGAATTACCGGTCCGCACCCCGAAAAAGAAACAGAAAGAGTTTGCCGCCTGCGTTGCGGTTGTCATAAAAAAAGGAAAGGTTTTATTGCATCTCCGCCCGTCAAAAGGAATGCTGGCGTCCATGTGGGAATTTCCTGCTGTCCTTGCTTCCGATGCGGAAAAAGGCCTTAAGGAATTGGAAATATCGGTTTCAGGAAAGGCGGAAGAGAAAATTTGGGAATATACCCATGTTTTTACCCACCGCATCTGGCATATGAAAGCTTATATTTTCAAGGATATACAGGTGCCTGCAGGAGATTATCAATGGTTTTCTTATGAAGAATATAAGAAAATTCCTTTGGCGGGGCCTCATGCGAAGTTGGCTGCCTATATCGGCTCTTATATGAAAAATGACGATTTTGTCGATGAATGAAGAAAATACTGATGTTCACGGAAGGAGAATATCTTGAACTTTTATTTGATAATGACCCTCTTTTTTGCGACCGTCGGGCTCTGTGACGGACTTTTGACCTCATGGCTGTTCCGGTGGAAGTATTTCTATTTATATGGAATCTTCGGTGCGTTGATTGGCTATGCTTCAGCGTCCTATTATATTTGGTATGCTTCCCATTATGATGAATACGGTCTGATTGCCCATCTCGGCGCCTATCTTTCTACGGGCCTTATGACGGCACTGATAATGGTTCTTATTCCCCTTTTGGTTCTTGTCATTTCGGGGTGGATACCGTTTATGAGAAGTTTTGCCCAAACGGCGGGAGCTGTCATTCTTGCCGCTGCTCTTTTCATCGGTGTTTACGGATCGGTGGACGGGGAAAGAAATGAAACGGTGGAGCATCATGATATTTATGTAGAAAATCTGCCCGACGGGTTTGACGGTTTTAAACTGGCGCAGATCACGGATACACATATAGGCCCTTATTATAAAATCAAGGATTTGTCCGATGATTTAGATAAGGCAAAAGCGGAAGGGGCGGAAGTGATCATGATGACCGGCGATCTGATAGATGACATCCGCTTTATGCCGGAAACGGCAGGAATCATATCTTCCCGAAGCGGATCATTTCCATATGGAATGATTTATGTCAGGGGCAATCATGAATTTCATAGAGATCCGCAATATATCGAAGAAGAATTGAAAAAAACACCGATCCGTATATTAAATAACAGTCATACCGCAATAGCGAGAAACAATTCCGTTCTCTTTGTGGCGGGCGTGGATTATCCTGAAGCAAGAGGCGAGGAACGGAATAAGGCGATGGCGAGTATGACGGAAGATGCCTTCCGCGGAATTCCGGAGGGGGCGCCCCGCATTTTCCTTGCCCACCATTCTGATTTTATCGACGCAGGATTTGCCAATCATGCATTTTTGACACTTACGGGACATACTCACGGCATGCAGACGGGGGTTATGGGAAAACCTTTGTTTTTACCGTTTAAATATACGAGGGGCTCCTACACGGACAGCATCGGATACGGCTATGTTTCACGGGGAAACGGGGGGTGGTTTCCTTTCAGAATAGGTTGCAGCCGGGAACTTGCCATTTTTACGCTTCATAAAAAGAAGGGCGGAGAGTAAAAAAATTCCTCCGAGAAAAATCGGGAAAAATAAAAAAGCAGAAAAGCGAAAATAAAAAAGGGAACCTTTTGAGAGGGTTCCCTTCTTTTTAACTTCTTGTGGAACTGACGGTGGTATCGATTGTATTTTCCGGTTTTTGGGAAATTTTTACGATTTCACTTCGTACCGCTTCCATATCACTGTTGTTTTCTTCCGTCAGCGGTTTGATGATGACTGCCGTTTTATCTGCATTTTTAAGAGGCGTTTCAATGGTTTTATCGATCCGTGAGTAAGAGAAAGCCACATCTCTTCCCTCTTTCGTACGCACCGCAAGACGGCCGCCGTCAATAACGCCCGTGCCGGAAAGGCTGCCTTCCACCTCTTTGCTGCCTTGCTGCACTCTGTGCTCTACGGTAACGGTTTTATCTTCATTTCTTGTAAATGTAATTGTTTCCAGATTTTTTATATTATCGCCGGACCAATTCATTCCCGCTTCCTGAATGCCCCACCATGTGCCTTCCCAAGGTCCGCCGGATAATGCGGAGAAGAGGGCAAAGCCGCCGCCGGCAAGGATGATGACCAAAGCTGAAATGCCGATTATTAAATATTTTTTCATAGTTTCCTGCTTTTCTTTTTAACAATATTACGTTGTTTATTTTAACATAGAAACCACTCAATGAGCAAAGAAAATTTCAACGCTTTCAAAAATCTTGCAAAAAATCTGAAATTTTACAAAATTCTCCAAATTAAAATAAAAAAATAAAACAATGAGTTTGGTTTTGTTTTATAACCGACAAAAAACCGATTTAAATTTCATTTTTAGCGGGTTTGTGGTATAATAAAAAAGCAAAATACAGTATTAATTATTTTGGAAGCGGCCGTACCGGTTCGCTTCTCATTTTATGTCCGGCTTTCTGAAGACGGATCAAGGCAAGGTGAATATATGGAATGGCAGGAAGGTAAGATTGTCAATACGCCGCTGGAAGGGCAGATGAAAAATTCCTACATCGACTATGCCATGTCGGTTATTGTGACACGTGCATTGCCCGATGTAAGAGACGGATTGAAACCGGTTCATCGCCGCATTTTGTATGCGATGAACGAAGCGGGGATGTTCCCCAACAAACCTTATAAAAAATCGGCCCGTATCGTCGGGGATGTATTAGGTAAATATCATCCCCACGGTGATGTGGCTGTCTATGATTCGGCGGTCCGCATGGCCCAAGATTTTTCCACCCGTTATCCTTTGGTGGACGGTCACGGGAATTTCGGTTCCATCGACGGTGACTCGGCGGCAGCCATGCGTTATACGGAAATGCGCATGTCCAAAATTACATTGGAGATGCTCCGCGATATCGATAAAAATACGGTGGATTTCATGCCGAACTATGACGGCTCGTTGCAGGAACCTTTGATTCTGCCGGCCCGTATTCCCAATCTTCTTGTGAACGGCTCCTACGGTATTGCCGTCGGTATGGCAACCAATATTCCGCCCCATAATTTGACGGAAGTGGTGGACGGACTTTGTGCAATGATCGACAATCCGGAAATCACCACAGACGAATTGATGACGTATATCAAAGGACCGGATTTCCCGACAGCCGCCATTATTCAGGGCAGAAGCGGAATTGCCGACATGTACCGTACCGGCAGAGGATCCATTACTGTCCGGGCAAAGACGGATATCGAAGAAATGGAACGGGGGAAATCACGGATCATCGTGACGGAAATACCCTATCAGGTCAATAAAGCACGTCTGGTAGAGTCCATTGCCGACTTATCCCGTCAGAAAGTTCTGGACGGAATCACCGCACTCCGTGATGAATCGGACAGAAAAGGGATGCGCGTCGTCATCGAACTCCGTGCCGATGTGAACCCTCAGATTATGCTGAATAATCTGTACAAGCATACCCAGCTTCAGGTCAATTTCGGCGCCATTATGCTTGCCCTTGTAGAGGGGCATCCGAAAATTCTGACGCTGAAACAAATTCTCTATTATTACCTGAAACATCAGGAAGAAGTCATTACGAGAAGAAGCCGGTATGAGCTGGAAAAAGCGGAAGCAAAAGCTCATATACTGGAAGGCCTTCTGATTGCACTGGATCACATCGATGAAGTGATCAAAACAATCCGCGAATCCAGAACGGATGAAATAGCAAAGACCGCTTTGATTTCCAAATTCAATTTAACGGAAAAACAGGCTGTGGCCATTTTGGATATGCGCCTCAGAAGACTGACCGGCCTTGAAAGAGATAAAATTGAAGCCGACTATAAAGATGTGCTGGAAACCATTGCTTACCTCAGGGATTTACTTTCTTCAAGAGATAAAATCATGGGTGTTGTCAAAGCAGAACTGATTGATGAAAAGAAAAACTTCGGAGACGGCCGTAAAACGAAAATTGCCGCCGCTTTGGAAGATATGAGCGTGGAAGATTTGGTGCCCGATAAGCCGATGACCGTTACGCTGACCAAGCAGAATTACATCAAACGGATCGATTCTTCCGATCTCCGCACCCAGAAAAAGGGCGGCCGCGGCGTGAGCGGACTTAAGATGAAAGACGGCGACTATGTCCGGAAGATACTTTCCACGTCCACTCATGACAGGATCCTGTTCTTTACCGACAAGGGCAAGGTGTACATGAAAAATGCCTATGATATTCCCGAATCGAGCAGGGTGGCAAGAGGAAGTGCGATGATCAATTTCATCACATCTCTCGGACAGGATGAATATGTGACGGAAATGCTTGATATCGATGCTGCAGGAGAAGGGACAAAATATCTTCTCATGGTGACCAAGTACGGCTATATCAAGAAAACGGCACTGGAAGAATATAAGAATATCAATAAAAACGGACTGATTGCCATCCGTCTCAAAGATGAGGACCGTCTGGTGGCGGTACTTCCCGTAAAGGGAGATGAAGAAATCATCATCGGCACCCGAAGGGGTATGGCGATCCGCCTTTCTATCGATGATGACGAAGTCAGACCCATCAGCCGCGCCGCGTCGGGAGTTCACGGCATTCGTCTGAAATCTTCGGATAAAGACGGTTCTGATGATGTGGTAGGTGTCGTTATCGCCGCAGATAAAGATATCTTCACCATTTCTGCCGACGGAAATGCAAAGAGAAATGCCGCTTCCGCGTATCGTATCCAAAAGAGAAACGGTCAGGGGACGATCAATTTCAAAAAAGGCTTTGAAGTGGTAGCCCTTGTAGCTGCCGATGACAATGATGAATTGGTCGGCGTATCCGAGCAGGGAATCACCATCCGTATTCCGGCGGACCAGATTTCAAGCAAAAAAGCAAAAGGAAGCCAAGGCGTCATTCTTCAGCGTCTGGAAGAAGGAGATCGCATTGCCTCCATCGATGTGGTCACTGAAATAGAAGAGGAAGATTAATTTTTAAAACAGGAAGCGCCGCCTTTGCCGCGGCGTTTTTTGATCTTAAAAAGAAGAAAATCAGAAGTTTTGAAATGAAATATTTCCTTACTATATACGGAGCGGAAAAATACAATCGGAGAAGATTTTTCTATCTGATTTTCTCATAGATGGACGATTTTATATAGGAACTCCGCATTTTCTATTTTCAATAGCCTTTGCTACAATAAAAACAAAAGTATTTATAAAGTTTACGGGAGGAATTTATGAGAACACTTCGCGATGCGGTATACGGACTTGCCGTAGGTGATGCTTTGGGACTTCCCGTTCAATTTGAAGAACGGGGCAGCTTTCATGTGGAGACCATGACGGGCTACGGGACTTATGATAAGAAACCCGGTACATGGTCCGATGATACCAGTCTGACTCTTGCCACCTGCGACAGCATTAAGCTGATGGGCGTTATTGATCTGGAAGATTTGAAATGCTGCTTTACCGACTGGTACAAAGACGGAAAATATACGCCCGACGGAAAAGCTTTTGATGTAGGAATGACGACCGGAGCAGCACTCGGAAGAGGAGAAGGACTCTCCGACGAGTCATCGAACGGAAACGGTTCACTGATGCGGATCATTCCCCTTGCCTTTGTTTCCGATATCAAAGATGATGAAATACGGGAAGTATCGGCGATCACCCACGGGCACCGGATTGCTAAAACGGCCTGCGTTACCTATATCCATATTGCAAAAGAATTATTGGGCGGCGCTTCCGTAAAAGAAAGCGTCGAAAAGGCTATGGAAAATGAATCGTCAAAAGAAATATTCGGCAACCTGCTGACCATCGGGGATCTTGAAAAAGAAAAAATAAAAAGCAGCGGCTACGTAAAAGATACGCTGGAAGCTGCCATATGGACACTCGAAAATACGGATAATTTCAGAGATGCCATCATTACGGCGGTCAATCTGGGTGATGATACCGACACCGTAGGCGCCGTGACGGGAGCATTGGCAGGTATCATGTACGGGTATGATTCCATTCCCGAAGAATGGTTGAAAGTTCTCCGCAGAAAAGATTTGATAGATCAATATTTATTTTAAATAAAGGTACAGAAAAACTGCATGTCCGAAAAATTTCTCGGAGATGCAGTTTTTACGTGACGGAAAATTTTATCGCCCCAAAGCTTTTTTGACCAGTTCAGAAAAATGACGATATTTCCATAAATAGACTGCTACGGCGGAACCGACGGCAGCTTGGGCGATTTCAAAAGGCAGTTTCATGAGAGCGTATTCGGGAGTGCTGTAAATATAAGCTTTGCCGAAAGTATAGCCGGCGACGGCAATAACGGCACCGATAATGACTGCAAAAATGACCATGGGATATCGTTCTTTTCCGTAAGTTCTCGCAATGAGAGAAATCACGACGGAACGGATTCCGTGGGTGAAAAGAGAAACAAACATGGGAAGGGGATAAAAGAAAAAATCTCCCAGAAAAGCGCCTATGCCGCCGACGATGAAAGCGCCCAAAGGGTCGAGGGACAGGGCGGCGGAAACGATGATAATATCGTTTAAATAAATATGGCCTCCCGGGACGGGGATGCCGAAAGAGGATAAAAGCGTGTTGATTGCCATTAAACAACCGCAAACGGTGATCCATCGGACATTATGTTCTATTTTTGCAGTATCGGTCATAGTCATTCTCCTTTTTACAAAAAATTTACATAAGGATATTATAATGATAGACTGATAATATTAGAATTACCAGAATATAAAATAAAAATATAATCAGACGAAGGAAAATGAAATATAATCTGCAAGACGGAAGCAGGAAAAAAGCATATATGAAACTTTATACGGGAGTGAGATCCGATATCATTCTCGGTATTTACGGTTACGGAAGTAAATTGCCGTCGAAACGGCAAATGGCGGATCGGACAGGAGTCAGTGTCATTACGGTGGAGCATGCCTATGATCTGCTCATGGAAGAAGGATATGTGGAATCGAAGGAGCGGAGCGGATATTTTGTCATTTACAGAAAAAAAGATGCCTATGCCGCGGCACCTCTTTCAAAGAAAATTTTCCCCGCAGCGGTAAAAAAAGAAGAAAAAAATGAAGATCTTTTTCCCTTTGCCGTTTTTGCCAAAACCGTACGGACCGTACTTTCCAAATGGGGAGAAAAACTGCTTATTCCTTCACCCAATGCGGGAATGGCGGAACTTCGGGAAGCGATCTCCGATTATCTGGCAAGGAGCAGGGGCATCATGGTCGGCCCGGATCAAGTTTTTATCGGAGCGGGAGCGGAATATCTGTACAGTTTGATCATTCAGCTGATTGGAAAAAATAAAAAAGTGGCCTTGGAAAATCCCTGCTACGAAACGATTAAAAAAGTTTACCACGCTCAGGGAATTTCCACCGACCTGCTGTCATTGGGGGAAGACGGAATACTTACGGAAGAATTGAACCGCACCGAGGCGGAAGTTCTTCATGTGACTCCTTTCAACAGTTATCCCAGCGGTATCACCGCCAATGCATCGAAACGGCATGAATACGTGGCATGGGCGGAAAACGGGGGCAGGCTGATTGTGGAAGATGATTATGATTCGGAATTTACTTTGCTTTCCAAAGCGGAAGATACTTTATATTCTCTTTCCGATAACGGGCATGTGATTTATATGAATACTTTTTCCAAAACCATAGCGCCTTCCATCCGTATCGGATACATCGTCGTGCCTCACCGGCTGCTTAAGAAATTTAAAGAAAAGACGGGTTTTTATTCCTGCACCGTTCCGGTATTGGATCAAGTGGTATTGG
>URAA01000020.1 GCA_900545785.1 uncultured Dialister sp.
CCGCCGCCGTCCATTGTTCTTTGCTTTCTATTATATCAAAGGCCGACAGTATTTGTGAAAAAGTCCCTTTTCCTTTTATATTGAATATATTATGGGCGATCACTCCCCTATCCTCCCGTCCTTCTGCACTTTCCTCAACGATACAGCCGTTTTCTTCAAAGAGGCGGATCATATTTTCCGCCGTCGTTCCTTCCAAAAGAGAAGTGAAAAAAGGAAGACGGCTTTTTCGTTTTTCCCTATCCCGAAAGTTTTCTATTTCCCTGATTTCCGTTTCCATCTGTTTTGCTTCCTCTTCCGTTCTTGCAATTTCTCCCCATATATACATATCTGCCGCAAAAAATAGCACCGCCGCAAGAAGAAAGCAGGTCTTATATTTTTGATTATTGAGAATTTCGCTTGCTTTATCCGTCAATTCAGTCGTTTTCATTTTGGTAATCTCCCCGTATTTCAAAAGTGATGATTTTCAAAGGAGGCTGTACTTTCTTTTCCCGGCTTGTCATTTTCATATTCCAGATACGGGCTGTATTTTCTTTTAAAAGTTCTACGGAAGCGGACGAATCGGCACTGCCTTTTATGCGGATTCCCCGTTCTTTTCCGACGATTTCATGTAAAACGACCCCTTGCGGCACTTGATCGGAAAGAAGAATCAGTTTTTGTTTCCATTGCAAATTGTTCTTCTCCAATATCCTGATTTCTTCCAATAATTCCCTTTCTATTTTTCTATCCTTTATATCCGCATCCATTTCCTTTTTCATCGCCGTAAGAGATGCCCTCTTTTCCCGAATATCGTCATAGCGGACCCCTGCATGGAGAAATTGAAAAGACAGAAAAACGGCAGCCCCGAAAAACAGGGCCGTCATGATCTGTCCCGTCCTCAATAATGCATTTTCTTTTGTAAATGACAAATTTATTTTTTTATGCGGCAATAAATCCATCGGAGAGGACGCGGCAGAAATCAAGGCGGGCATGATATCCTGCCATTCATCTTCCCTCCCTTTCCCGGTTTCGGAAAGTTCTTCCATATTTTCTTTTTTTCTGCCCGAAAAAAATGATTTCCAATACAGACTGTCCTCTTTATCACAGTCACTCAGGGGAATGAAAAGCGCTTCCGCCGTTTCCGTTTCATAGCTCTTTTCCAGATGGTCAATGAAGAGATCCCATTTCTCTTTTCCCTCTTTTTTTGAAATGATCCTTGTTTCTTCTTCCGTTCCTTCCCGAAAAAGGCAGATCGCTCTGTCTTTCCCTCCGAATATATAAAGGCAGGGTGCGTTTCCCCGGATCATCGTTTCCGTAACGGGACATATATGAATCAGTCTTTTCCCTGCGGATCGTATCAAATTTTCCCAATTCCGAATATTTTCTTTTAAAGCGCCGGTTACTGAAATTTTCCAGCCTGTAAAATCTTCTTCCAAAACGCGATAGGTAATCTGCAAATCCGTCCGCACGCCGAATATTCTGTCCTGCTCCCAGTAGAGACTTTCTTCCAATTCTTCTTTTGTTATGGAAGGAAGTTTTTTGCCGGTTATTTTCAGATCGGGAAAATTATAGACAAGGATGACATTTTTCTCCTTAAACCCTTTTTTCTTCAGTTCTTTCAGTGCCTTGAGAATATCTTCTTCTCCTTCGTTTTCCAAAAGAAGCATCTCCCGGCGGATATATTTATCTTTCTCGACCGTGGCGGCATACAGTTTTTTCCCCTGTAAAAAGATGATCATCGGCGAAAAGGAAAGATGTATTATTTTTTCTCCTTCCCGCTTCCATGTACTCCATATCCGGTTCAGATCCATTTATCCGTCCTCACATCCTCCACCGTCACTTCTCTTTCCGCTCCGTCCGTAACGGAAAAATCTATTGCAATATATCGCACCGTTTTTGAATTTATATCCGTCCCTTTGGATAAAATACGTCCTTCCCACAGATTTTCCCGTTTTATCACATCTTCCACACTGACCTCTGTCTCCGCTCCGCTTCGGGTAAATGAAATCTTCCCGTTTTCTATATCTCCTCTTTTAAGATTTTCCAGCGCCCAATTGACACCGCTTTCCGCCGCATAAGCGGCACGCATGCCGTTTCCGTAAGCTCCGGTGCCGCCTATGCTTTTTGTCATATAAAACAGAAACCCCGAAATAACCGCCGCCGCGGAAGACAGGGCAAGGAGCAGCGTAATCACCAGAAATCCTCTATGCTTTCCCATTTTTATATTCACTCCCCGGTTTTCCCCGATAAAAGTCACGATAAGGCAAAATCGCCGTCTTTACATATAATTTCCGTCCCGAACGGTGATGAGCCATTTCAAAAGAAATTTCGGTCAGTCCGTTTTCGCAGACATGAAACATTTTATCCCCTTCCGGCGGTTTAAATGCGATTTCTTCTTTCCGTTCCGATGTTTTTCCCGTGACAGGCTGACTTTTCCCGTTATATAAAACCACTTTCAATTTTTCATCTTTAATCATGAAACGGTATGGGGCATTTTTCTTATACTCGTTATACGCCCGATATTCAAAAGTATTTCCCCGCCGGCTGTTTTCCGTTCTTCCTAAGGTATTTCTTATTTTTTCCGTCATGAAATCCATGGAAAAAACGGCCTGTTCCGTCATTTCTACGGAATTGTGCAAAATATCCAAGGTTCTCATCATCCTTCCCACTGCAGGAAGAAGCACGGCCGCCGCAACAGACATCAGCAAAATATAGAGAAGCAGCTCAAAAAGAATGATTCCCCGTCTTTTCATGGAGAATTCTCCAAAAGAGTGCCCGCTTCATACCGTCTTGAACCTAAGCTTACGCGGCAGACCGTCTCCGTCATGAATATCCCCTCTATTCTGATATTTTCCCGCTCCAATTCCACCTTGTAGATCCTTCCGTTCCTCTCCGTTTCGCCCAGAGGAATTTCCTCCCTTTTGCCGAAACGTACATTATATTTGACCTTTTCTAAAACTTCTTGGGCAATAAATATTTCATCCCTCATGATTTGTCTCTCTTTTTCATATTGAAGCACCTGCAAAAAAATAAAAAAGAGAGCCGCTCCCGTCAAAGACACCAAAGGCAATCCCAAAAGAAGCCAAAAGAAAAGAAATCCTTTTCGTTTTTTCATCCCTGCCTCACTGCTTTTCTATTCTCACCCGTCCCGTGTAGGCCGCCACCGTAATAATTCGACGATATTTATCATCTGCTGTCTTAAGCTCGATTCGGTAAGACGATCCGCTCCGTACCGGCCCGTCTTTGCGAAATCCCAGAGAAGCCGTCCCTGATGTCAGAATGATTCCCTCCGGCAAATACCCTCTCGGCGCTACTTTATATCTTCCTTTTTTGGTATAGTAATGCACCCTTTTATTACCTTCGGCAAGACAATAAAAAACAAGCCCCGCCGATTCGCGGGGATAATCGGAAGATTCGCTTTTCGCCTGTATTTCCACCTGCCGGAGAGCCGCCGCTATTTCTTCCGCCCCCGTTTCCAGCTGTCTTTCTTTCTGCCAATTTCCATAAACAGGAAAGAGTGCAAACAGTGCCAAAGTCATGAGGAAAAGAACGATCACCGATTCAAGGAGAATATAGCCGCCACGCAAGGATTTCCAATGCATCCTGCCAGACATAGGCCAAAACACCTCCCAATGCAATAAACGGACAGAACCGGAGCGTGTCTTTTCTTCCGCAGCCGCAAAAAAGAATAAGCACCAATGCAGCGGCCGCTCCCGATAGAGAAGAGGCGCAGATAAAGAAAATTACTCCCGAAGGATTCAGCCAAAAAGAAAGGGCGGCAGATAAAAAAATATCCCCCGTTCCGATTCCGTTTTTATCAACCATAAAGATGATTCCGTAAATGACGGAAACGATCAAAAAAGAAATCAGACCGTCAAAAAAAGAGCCTTCCTGCAAGCGGTAAATAATTCCCGTTACCGCCGTCACAAGGCTCCATCGATCATCGACATATCCGGTTTTATAATCTTCTATGGCAGGACCTGCCAGCAACAATGCCAGTGATGCGCCGGGAAAGATAAAAAGCAGACCCGATGCAGCAAAAAAAAGAATCATAAAAAAAAGAGACGGACTTTCATATACTTTTTGAAAAAAAGAACCTGCGCCGACCTCCGAATTTTTCTCCCCCATGTCCGTCCCCTTGATCACTTCTATGTATAAAAATTCATCCTTCCCTCGTTTCCGTCTTCCCGAAAGATGAGTAAGTTTTCCCGTTAAAAGAATAAGTTGCCTCTCCCGTTGTTCCGTTCAAAGAATAAGAAGTGTCCTTTACCGGCGGCTGCGGTACCGTTCTTAAATACCCTTCTTTCCCCGTTTCATCCACCATTTCCTGAATATCTGCAGGATATTTTCCGTTTTTAACATAATATATTTCCGCAGCAGATCCGATAGTGGATAAATCCGCCTGTATACGGGCTGCTTTCGCTTCATCGGTCATTCCGATAAAATTGGGAATCGCCACTGCTGCAAGGATCCCCAATATCCCCACAACAATGAGAAGCTCAATCAGCATAAATCCCGCTCTCTTTTTTACCCGCCCCCGTTTGATAAAACAAACCCCTTCCATTTCATCCTCCTTTATAAATTGTATTAAAAATAATAACTTCTATATTAAGTATTGTACCCCATTATAAATTTTTATGCAATTTTTCTTAAAAAAATAAAATATTTATCCGGTTAATAAAAACTTCGCCCCTTTTTCAAGGCGAAGTTTTCTTTTTTTATTCTATGAATGCATCAGATTCTTTCCACTCAGCGGTTGTTTTTTCTGTTTTTACTATCAGAATTTATGTTCATAAGTGAGATAATAATTGATTGGCGTACTTCTGTATTCGTAATCATTGATCGGGTAATCCTGATTCAGCAGGTTCCTTCCGACCAATCGGAACGTATCGCTGTCATTCGGCGTATAGGAAAGAGTCATGGTCAGATCAAAGGAGCTCTTCAGCTTATGTTCCCCCGGGGTGGTCAGTCTGTCTTTTTTATAATAGGCTTTTTGTCTTCCTATATTGGCAAAAAGATTCACATTGGCAGAAAATTTATCTTTGCGATAATTGGAACCGATTGTCCAGATGTATTTCGGTGCATCTTGTGTCCATCCTTTTTTTCTGGTTTTTATGACCGCATTCTGAAGTGTCAGCCCCGTATATATATCAACATTATCATTTATTATCTGCCTGTAATTGGTTTCCAGCCCTGTATTATGATATTCATCGGAGTTCTTCAGAATGGATACATACTCTGACGGATTTTTCGGATCCTGTACCCTGTCATAAAACCATTTGTCCTTAATATCCATGTAAAATACATTGGCGGTAAAAGTTCTGATCCGGTCCTCATATTTATAGCCCAACTCATAGGTCCAACCATGCTGCGGATTGACATCGTCAATGACGATATTCTTTGTATAATACCCCACGTCCAGAGCAGGCATTTCAAAAGCTTCCCCTACATTGAAGTAAAGTGAGGAATTAGAATTCAGCCGATAATTTCCCTGTACTTGCGGAAGAAGTTGGAAATCCGATTTCTGGTAACGGGATTTTGTCATCCAATATTCACGAAGTCCGAAAATCATATTGAACCGATCGGTAAAGCGATGATCCCATGATTGATATAAAGAAAAACTGTTTCTTCCGTTTTCTTTGCCGTATACACCGTTTTTCACATTGGTCGCTTTCCAATATTCTCTTTGGAAAGTCGTTCCCAGCACGAGAGAATCATTCCCGTCTTTCATTGACAACGTTTTCTGGATATCAATATTGGCATTATATCCTTCATATCTGTTATTGTCCGCCGGGTCGTCATAAAGACCGACAATTTTCTTCCTGTCATAACTTCCTGCAAAACGCCATCCCGTATTTTCCGGTGTATACAGGAAATTCAGCCCGTCCGATGTCGTCGTGAACCGGCCTGTTTTTTCGATTGTCGGTTGATAATTATTATATTTTCCTGTCACATAAGAAGATTTATATTCCGTTCTGTTATATCCGACCGTAAAATCCTTCAGCAGTTCCGCAGAAATGTACGCTTGATAATTGGATTTGTCTTTAATTGTAAAAGGAGCCGATTTACTTTTTCCCGTATTTCCGGGACCCGTCACATGAGTCAAATCACCGATATATGATTTTTTATAGCCTGCCAGTATTTTTCCTGCCTGTATATCCACGCCTGCATCTTTATAGCGATTTCCCAAGCTTCCGAACACACGGCCGCTTACTCCTTGATTTCCTGTCGGTCTTTTCGTGATGATATTAATGACACCGCCCATTGCCTGAGGTCCGTATAGTGCAGAACCCGCTCCTTTGACCACTTCTATTCGTTCAATGACATTGGTGGGAATATTTCCCAAGGACGATCCGTTTTTAAAATTGGAGGGAACTCCGTTAACAAGCACCAAAGTACCTAAATCAATCCCGCGGATACGTATGCGGGACACCATTCCGCCATAACCGTCGCCGTCTTCCTGATATCCGTAGGAATAAGCCTGCGACAGATTTCTGACCGCTTCATAAGCATTGGCATAGCCGCTTTCTTCTATTTCTTCTCCCGTAATGACCTGCGTGTTGGCAGGAACGTCAAGCATTTTCTTTTCCGTTCTTGTCGCCGTAACAACGATAGGATTTAACTCATAGACGGCACTGTCTGCTGCCGATACTCCGATCGTTCCGCCGAGCAACAGGAAAATACCTATGGACAGACCTGATTTCTTATTCATCAATACGACTCCTCCCATCTGATGAATTTCTCTCCGCCTGCTTTGGCAAGAGTAAAAATATATAATAAACCGAAAAGGAAATGATACGTTTCCCTGTTTCTATATCCCATCCTTTATTCGGATATTATCCTTATATCTTCTTTTAAAAGAACTCTTTCAAGAATTAATTATACCATGAATTTTTATTAATTTTACATTTATGCTTTTCTTTTTATGAACTTTTTATTTTTTATCACTTACAACACAAAATCCCTTTCTTCTGCTTATAATCTTAAAGAAAGGGATTTTATTTTTCCTTATATTCGTCTTATTTTTTTGTTACGAAAAAATCATTTTTTACTGCTTTATAATTTCCCAATATTTTAAAATAGGTGCATCGGGATCGGAGTCCTTCCAATGTCTGGCGGTTGGCGGGATTTTTTAAGCTTCCCATGACATCGATGTGGAAGAAATATTCAAAAGGATGGTTTTCCATCGGTCTTGATTCCAGATGAGTCATATTCATTCCGCCGTAGAAAAAATAGCCGAGCACATGATAGAGTGCTCCCGGTTCATGGGGCACTGAAATAATCAGCGTGATTTTATCCGATTCGTCGGTCACTTCCTGCTCGGCACCGATAATAAAGAAACGGGTACAGTTGTAAGGATTGTCGGAAATATTTTCTTTGATCACTTGAAGGCCGTACATTTTTGCCGCTGCCGCGCTTGCCACGGCTCCTTGATTTTTCAGTCCTTCTTCTCTCACTTTTTCGGCGCTTTGGGATGTGGAAAAATAAGGCATTCTTTTCCAGTTTTCATGTTCTTTGAAAAAGGAAACACATTGGGCAAATCCTTGCGGATGTGAATAGACGGTATCGATATCTTCCAAAACCGCCCCGGGAATTCCCAGCAGATGATGCTCGATTTTTACCATTTGTTCAGCAACAACGGCGCAATCGTAGCGGCGGATCAGATCATATACATCGGTGATCCCGCCGGTAGAGGAATTTTCAATGGGAACGACGCCGTAATCAATTTTCTTTTCCGCCACGCTGCGGATCACTTCTTCAAAAAAAGAAAAATAATATTCTTCCCGCTCCCTGTTTCCGAATTGCTGTTCCATTGCCGTATAGGAATAGGATCCTTTTGCGCCGTAGCAGCCTGCTTTCAATTTATTCATCCTTATTTTTCCTCCCTCGAAAGAGATCGCTTTCTCTTTCCTGCTTTTTCCAACTGTTCTTTCAAACTTGCTTCGTCTTTTTCTTTAAGGGCTTTACGAAATTCGGAAAGGCTTTGGGAAAAACGATCGATTTCTTCCAGCAGATTTTCTCTGTTTTCTAAAAATAAATCCGTCCAAAGTATGCTGTTGATATCTGCCACTCTCGTTTCATCTCTGAAAGAACCGCCGATGAAATATTTTGTTTCTTCCGTCATGGACCGGCTGTTTACCAGTGCCGCTGCAATGACATGAGGCAAATCACTGGTGTAAGCAATGCGGCGGTCATGTTCTTCCGCCGTCACTTCCGTCACATGGGAAGCGCCCAGCTCCAGAGCGAGCCGGCGGATCATGTCAATATGTTCAGCCTTGTTTTTTTCATGAGGAATGATCAAAAAATTGGCTCCCTGAAAAATCTCCGACTTTGATTGGGAAAATCCCGCTCCTTCTCTTCCGCACATGGGATGGGTGGAAATAAAATCCATGGACGGCGGAATCATTTCCCTCACGTACTCCGCCATATCTCCTTTTACGCCGGCTATGTCTGTTAAAACCGCTTCGGGATGAAATTCCTGCACATGTTCTTTTATAAATTCCGCCGTCCCCCGGATGGGCGTGCAAAAAATAATCAGTTTTGCTTTTTTCCAATCTTTTCTGTCTATGCTGTCGACAACGCCGGAAAGGAGAGCTTCTTCCGCCACCTCTTTCGTCCTGTTAATCCCGATAACGACGGCTCCCAATTTTTTCAGTCCTTTTGCAAAGGATCCTCCCATAAGTCCGAGACCGACTATCGCCACGGTCATTCCTTTAAAATCCATTCTTCTCTGCTCCTTTTCTCCATCGATACAAAAAAGCGGGAACGAGCCCGCTTTATCAATTTCATCGCACTCTTCCGACGCGGATATAATAAAATATACCTTCGGTATATTATTTCATATAGAGATATTTCTTAAGCATATCCGTGTTTCCGCTGTAGAGATACCCTTTACCGATTTCTAAAATCAGGGGAATCTCATTTCCTTTTCCAAACCTGTCGTTTTCTTCTATGAGGGAAGATAAAGCGTCGGGAGGAATATCCAAACCGGCAGGAAGTCCGACGGATTTCAATACATAGGCAATACGCTGTGCCGTTCCCTGTTTCGTGAGGCCGAACATTTCCGATGCTTTGGTGATCATGTACATTCCTGCTGCCGTTGCTTCTCCGTGAGTTATTTTTTGATCGTTGAAACGATAGTATCTTTCCGCCGCTCTTCCTATCAGATGGCCGAAGTCAAGAATACGCCGTTCTCCTTTGCCGCGGGGATCCATTTCTATGACAGGTGCTTTGATTTCTACACAGCGGCGGATCAGTTCGGGCAATCTTTTGATGATTTCCTTATCTGACGAAGCTTCTTCAAAGATTTCAAATAATTCTTTATCTGCCACGCAGCCTACCTTTATCGCTTCGCCGAAGCCGTTATGAATATATCGGGGCGGCAAGGTGCGTACTGCGGCGGTGTCGATATAAACGGCTCTCGGCTGATAAAAAACGCCGATCATATTTTTTCTGTTTCCCAAGTCAACGGAAACTTTCCCGCCTATGGAACTGCCGATCTGTGCCAAAAGAGAGGTCGGCACTTGCACATAAGGGATCCCGCTTTGAAAAGTTGCCGCCGCAAATCCTGTTATATCACCGACTGCACGGCCGCCTAAAGCAATCAATACATCTTTTTCACCGATGCCGAATTCGGCAAGGGCCTCATAGACACGTTTGACGACAGAGAGGTTTCTTATGTTTTCTCCGGGAGAAAGATTCATCATGAGCACCTCGGCGCCTTCTTCTTCAAGACGTCTCTTCAGATCTTGTCCGTACAGTTTTTCCACTGCCGTTTCCGTCAAAATGACTG
Source organism: uncultured Dialister sp. (assembly GCA_900545785.1). GTDB lineage: Bacteria > Bacillota > Negativicutes > Veillonellales > Dialisteraceae > Dialister. The sequence continues at coordinate 9,770 of URAA01000020.1, forward strand.
CTTTTCCGGCACCGGTGAGGGTAATGATTTCTCTTCCTGCCCGCTCGATCAGTCCTTCATCGAGCATGACATCATATGAATTTTCACCTAAATCGATATGTACCGTATCCATTGCGCCCTCCCGTTTCTTCTTTTTTGTATTATAGCAAATCTCCGAAAAAAAGGATCCTTTTTTACCGTCTTTCCCTTTGAAAATAAAGCTCCTCTTCATTTTTTCGTCAAACTTCTGTTTTTACAGGAAAATCTCTTGTAAAGCATTTAAATTTCCCTTAGATCCCTGTATAATTAAAAATACAGTAAGGAAACTGATTCAATGAGTTCATCCGACGTGATGAGATTTTTATACTCCCTTAAGGAAAACCGCGGATCATCGCAACGCTTCGATTTTTCGATAAAGGCACTGTAAAAAGAAACGACCGGCTTTCGGGCCGAATTGAGTCGGCTTCCTTTTTAAAATTGATCTTGAGAGGTGGGGAATGTTTTAATGGACGGAATGAAAGAACTGGTGCGGCTGGAAAATATCACAAAACGTTACGACAATCATGTGATCATTCCATCTCTGAATCTCACTGTTCATGACGGTGAATTTTTGACTTTGCTCGGCCCTTCGGGCTGCGGGAAAACGACTTTGCTCCGTATCATCGCCGGTTTGGATAAGCCCACTTCGGGAAAAGTCATTCTCGACGGACAGGATATCACCGATTTCCCTCCTTATAAAAGAGATGTCAATACGGTATTTCAAAATTACGCCCTCTTTCCTCATATGACGGTGGAGGAAAATATCGGCTTCGGTCTCAAAATGAAAGGAATTTCTAAAGAGGAATCACAAGATCGCATTCAGAAAGTATTGAAACTGATCCAGCTGGAAAAACTGGGGAACCGCTATCCCGCCCAAATGTCGGGCGGACAGCAGCAGCGTGTCGCCATCGCCCGCGCTTTGGTGAATAATCCGAAAATGCTTCTTTTGGACGAACCCCTCGGTGCTTTGGACTATCAGCTTCGGAAAGCGCTGCAGATCGAATTAAAAGATTTGCAGGAAGAACTGGGCCTGACTTTTATTTTTGTCACCCACGATCAGGAAGAAGCTCTCACCATGAGCGACCGTATCGTCGTCATGAATGACGGCGTCATCCAGCAGGACGATGATCCGAACACCATCTATCATCATCCGGATACGGCTTTTGTCGCTGAATTCATCGGGGAAAGTAATTTCTTTGATTTCGGTGACAAGACTCTCGTTCTTCGTCCGGAAAAACTGAACCTTTGCGGAGAGCATGAGGTGAATCCCGATCATCCGGCGCCCAAATTTTTCGGCACCATTGACGATGTCATTTTTTACGGTACGATTGACAAAGTTTTTATCCTCCTCGACGGTTCGGGGCAAGAAGTCATCGCTTATCAATATTTCGATGATGTGAAGCGCTGGCAGATCGGTGACCGCATCGGAATCTGGTGGTATGAGGAAGACGGGGTGACGGTAAAAAGATGAACAGAAACGGTAAATATTTAATCCTTCCTTCCCTCTTCTGGCTGGTTATATTTTTCGTCATTCCCATGCTGATCGTGGTGGCCGTTTCTTTTGCGGGCCGCAGCGCTTACGGTCAGATCATTTTTCAATGGACGACGGAAAACTATGCCCGTTTTTTTGATCCCCTTTATATTTCCATCTTCATTCAGACTTTGATTGTCGCCGTGGTGACCACATTATGCACCGTGCTCATGGGATATCCTCTGGCGTACTATATCGCCCGTCTGCCCCGGCATCTTCGTTCCAAAGGGCTGATTCTCTGCATGATCCCTTTTTGGATCAATTTTCTCATCCGCTCTTATGCATGGGTGATCATTCTCCGCACCCAGGGAGTCATCAATACCCTCCTTTTAAAAGCGGGACTGATCGATCTGCCTCTCCAATTTTTATACAATGAAGGGGCGGTCATGATCGGCATGGTCTATGCACTCCTTCCTTTCATGATCCTTCCCGTTTACGTTTCCATAGAGCAGCTTGACCGCCGTCTTTTGGAAGCCGCCGCCGACTTGGGGGCTTCTCCTTTCACGGCATTTCGAAAAATCACGCTGCCTCTCACCCTTCCGGGAATTGCCGCAGGAACGATTCTTGTATTTATTTCCTCCCTCGGCATGTTCGTCGTCCCTGATGTGATGGGCGGTTCCAAAGCGGCCCTAGTGGGAAATGTCATTCAGAACCAGTTCCTTTCCGCCCGGGACTGGCCTTTCGGTTCCGCCCTTTCCATTCTTCTTGCCCTCCTTTCCCTTATTTTGATCATCCTTTACTACAAAGCGATCAATGTACAGAAAGGAGGCAGCCATGCAAAAAACTTGGCGTAGTCACGTACTCCTTGCCTACTCCCTTGCGGTTCTTGCCTTTTTGTACCTTCCCCTCATCATTCTCGCGCTTTATTCTTTTAACGACTCCCGCCTGAATGCGATATGGACGGGATTCACCTTCAAATGGTATCTTCAGCTTTTCGAGAACCGCTATGTTTTGGAAGCTTTGGGAAATACACTTTTCATCGGTGCCGTTTCCACCGTGGTTTCTACCGTCCTCGGTACGACCGCCGCCATTGCTCTCCATCGGTACAGATATAAATTTGAAAATATGATGAACGGTCTGATTTACCTTCCGATTCTCATACCGGAAATCGTGATGGGCCTTTCCCTTCTTGTCCTTTTTTCCCAAGTAGGACTTCCTTTGGGAAAACCGAGCATCATTCTCGCCCACATCACATTCTGTCTCTCTTTCGTCGTTATCACCGTCGGCGCCCGTCTGGACGGAATGAAAGAAGAATACGAAGAAGCGGCAAGCGATTTATATGCAAGACCGTGGCAATGTTTCCGCTATGTCACCCTTCCGCTCATCATGCCCGGTGTCGTCGCCGGCGCCTTGATCGCTTTCACTCTTTCCATCGATGATTTCGTCATCAGCTTTTTCGTGGCGGGCCCGGATTCCACCACTCTCCCTCTTTACATTTACGCCATGGTCAAACGGGGAATTTCTCCGGAGATCAATGCTCTTTCCACTCTGATGATGGCAGTGGAAATATTTCTTGTCCTCCTCGCCGATTTTGTTCAGACAAGACAAATGCGCCATCGGGAAAAAAGCGAAGAAGAGGAAGAAAATAATCTTTACGAGGAGCGGAGCCGATGAAAAAAATACTGATCTTGATACTTTCCTTTTTTATCCTCGCCGCTTCAGGCTGCGGCAAGGAAGAGTCGCACCCTTCATCTGCGGGAGATGAACAAGTCCTCAATCTTTACAGCTGGGCCGATAATTTTTCTCCCGAAGTACTGGCGGATTTTGAAGATAAATACCACTGCAAAATCAATTACGATGTATTCGGCAGCAATGAAGAACTTCTTGCCAAGATCCATGCCGGCGGTTCCCGTTACGATCTCATCCAGCCTTCCGATTATATGGTCTCCACCATGATAAAGCTCGATCTTTTGGAAAAGCTGGACAAAAACAATATTCCCAACACTGCCTATATTTTGCCGCAGCTGAAATCTCCCCCCTATGATCCGACCGGCGATTACTCCGTCGTCTATACTTGGGGCGTAACAGGCATCGCTTATAACACGAAATACATCAAAGAAAAGCCTGTTTCTTGGACAGATTTATGGAACAAAAAATATAAAGACCGGGTCATTCTTTTAAATGACGGAAGAGAAGTCATCGGCATGGCGCTGAAAAGACGGGGGTATTCGGTCAACTCCGTCAATAAAAAGGAAATCGATGAAGCCTTGCAGGATCTGCGTGACCTGCGGCCGAACATCCTCGCTTATGACACAGATACTATCAAGCAAAAATTCATTGCCGAAGAGGCATGGATCGGTACCATGTGGTCCGGCGACGCTTCTTTCTCTTATCAGGAAAATCCCGATATCGCTTTTGTCATCCCTGAAGAAGGGGCCGTCATATGGGCGGATACTTTTGCTATTCCCAAGGGCGCTCAAAACAAAGAACTGGCGGAAAAATTCATCAACTATCTCTATGATCCGGAAGTGAGTGCCAAAAACTATGAATACATCGGCTACAACGATCCGAATACAAGATCCGCTCCTTTCCATTCGGAAGAATATAAGAGCGATCCCATGCTGAAAGCTGCCAAAGACTATATTTCAAAAGGAGAATGGATAGAAGATCTCGGGGATGCCCTGACCATGTACGACAGAGCATGGACGGAATTGAAAATAAGGAAATATTCTTTCTTCTGATAATCGGTTTTCTTCTCTATTATCGGATACATTGCTATAAAAGAGCATCAAAAAACCTCCCTGCCGTCTTTTTTCGGCAGAGAGGTTTTCGGTTTTATAAGGAAATTATTCTCCCATTTCAGTCAGTACACGGGCACATCTTGCACAGACATGTTCATGTTTCGGATCGGAATTCACATCGGGTGTCCGTTTCCAGCAGCGTTCGCACTTTTCAAGAGTGCAGACGGAGATGGATACTTTGACCGTGCCGTCTTCCGTGGAGAATGCATTTTCCGGTGCATTTTCGGCGCCTTCTTCGATCTTTGCCTGCGAGACGAGGCAGAAATCGGCAAGCTCCGTTTCCATATCTTTCAAAACCTGAAGATTTTCTCCGTCGGCATAGACGGTGACTTCCGCATCCAGCGGATGGCCGATGGCTTTGGAGCGGCGGGATTCTTCAAGAGCTTTCGTCACGGCTCCTCTCAATACCAGCCGTTTCTTCCATTTATCTTCAAGTTCTTTATCAAGGTACCGATCATTTTCTTCCGGCATATCCGTCATATGGACGGACCATTCTCTTTCTTCCTTATTGGGAAGATTCTGCCATACTTCTTCTGCGGTGAAGCAGATGACCGGAGCCACCAGTCTGACAAGAGTGGTAAGGATTTCATACATTGCCGTCTGGGCACTTCTTCTCAGACGGGAATCATCTTTTTCCGTATAAAGACGATCTTTCAGGATATCCAGATAGATAGAGGACAGATCGACGGTGCAGAAATTATGAACCGCATGATACATGACATGGAATTCATAGTCGTCATAAGCTTTCAGCACAGTACGTTTCACCTGTTCCATCCGGAGGAGAGCCCATTTATCCAATTCTTCCATATTTTCGTAAGGAACGCTGTCCTTCTGCGGATCAAAATCATATAAATTCCCCAGCAGATAGCGGAAAGTATTTCTGATCTTTCTGTACACGTCGCTCATGGATTTAACGATCTTGTCGGACAGTCTTACATCGCCCTGATAGTCGACGGAAGAAATCCAGAGACGCATTACATCGGCGCCGTATTTATCGATGATATCCTGAGGAGCTACGACATTTCCCACCGACTTGGACATCTTTCTTCCTTCTCCGTCCATGGTGAAGCCGTGAGTCAGAACTGCTTTATAAGGAGCATATCCGTTGACTGCCACACTGGTCAGAAGAGAACTGTGGAACCAGCCGCGATGCTGATCGGAACCTTCCAGATAGAGATCGCAGGGATAAACGGCTCCATCATTTTTCCAGTTCTCATAAGGATCTTTCAAAACGCCGTTCCAAGTAGAGCCGGAATCGAACCAAACGTCCATGATATCCGTTTCTTTATGGAAATGAGTGCCGCCGCAGTGAGGACATTTAAAGTTTTCCGGAAGAAGTTCTTCTGCGGAACGTTCCCACCATGCATCGGTGCCTTCTTTTTCCACCACTTCTTTTACCTTGGCAATCGTTTCCTTCGTGATGACATATTTCTCACAATCGTCACAATAGAATGCAGGAATGGGCACGCCCCATGAACGCTGGCGAGAAATACACCAGTCCTGACGGTCGCGGATCATGTTGTACAGGCGGTCATGGCCCCAAGAAGGAATGAACCTTGTATGATCCACCGCTTCCAAAGCTTTTTCACGGAAATCATTAATGGAAGCAAACCACTGATCCGTAGCACGGTAGATGATGGGGTTTTTGCAGCGCCAGCAGTGAGCGTACTGGTGATGAATGGTTTTCTTGCCGAGAAGCATTCCTGCTTTTGCAATTTCTGCAATAGCAGGACCTTCTGCTTCCCAGATCGTCTTGCCTTCCAAAAATTCTCCCGCTTCTTTCGTCATTCGTCCTTTGCTGTCGACGGGGCAGATAACTTCCTGTTTCAATTTCCCTTCATTTTCATATTTTTTATACACTTCAAAGTCATCCACGCCGTGGCCCGGTGCGGTATGAACACAGCCGGTGCCTGCATCGAGGGTGACATGGTTTCCTTCCAGCACATAGACGGTGCGGTCATAAAAAGCCCAGGGATGTTTGAATGTTGCCATGTCCCATTCGGATCCGATCATTTCCCGTCCTGCAAATTCATAATTTTCAATGCCGCAGTCCGCCATAGCCGCCGGAGCCAGTTCCTTGCTCATGAGATAATATTCATCGGCGTCAAGATTATGTACCCACACATAAGTAAATTTAGGATTGACGGAAATATACATATTTGCAGGGATTGTCCAAGGCGTGGTCGTCCAGATCACTGCAAACAGTTTGGATGTGTCCACACCTTCCGGTTCAAGCCCCTTCGTATCCAAAGCGGGGAACTTGACATAGATGGAAGGAGATTTTCTATCCTTATATTCAATTTCCGCTTCCGCCAATGCGGTTTCATCGTGGGGACACCAATATACCGCTTTTTTGCCTTTGTAGATATATCCTTTGTCTGCCATCGCACCGAATACTTCGATCTGTCTTGCTTCCAGATGAGGATCAAAAGTCAAATAGGCATTTGTAAAATCGCCGATCACGCCCATACGGATAAAATCTGTTTTCTGGATTTCAATCCCCTTCTTCGCATAAGCGAGACATTTGCGGCGCAGTTCCAAAGGAGTCATATTGGCCCGATCTTCCCCGGAATCTTTCAAGACTGCATATTCAATGGGCAGTCCGTGGGTATCCCAGCCGGGAATATAATTTGCCTTATAGCCTGCCATATGTTTATACCGGACAATGATATCCTTCAGCGTTTTATTCATGGCATGGCCGATATGGATTTTTCCGTTTGCATAAGGCGGCCCGTCATGAAGAACGAAACTCTTCGCTCCTTCTTTTACCCTCTTCTCCAGTCTTT
>URAA01000021.1 GCA_900545785.1 uncultured Dialister sp.
AGAAGATCGACGATGAGGAAAAAAGGAATCGTCTTAGAAATATGGGCGAAAAGCTCTGTCCTCCCGGATTGGGACTTATTATACGGACGGCAGCTGAAAATGTTGACGAAACCATTTTTTCAAATGATATAAAAAGATTGGTAATGAATTCGGAAATTATAAAGAAACGTTTTAATATTTCCAAGGGACCGGCTCTGCTCTACAGAGACAGTGATATCGTCGTTAAAGCAATCAGAAACTTTGTCAGTGATAAAGATGATTTAATAATTACGGATGATCGAGAAATTTATCGGCGTTTGCTGCATATCAATGAAGAGGAACTAATAATTGATCCTGATCAAATTCAGTTATATAAAAACCGTGAACCTCTTTTGGAAAAGGAAGGGGCAGAAGAACAGATTCATCAACTATTTCAACGACAGGTGGATTTGTCTTCAGGCGGTTCAATTATTATTGATTATGCAGAGGCATTGACGGCGATTGATGTAAATTCAGGCTCTTTCAGAGAGAAAAAAATGCCTCATGAAGAAATGGCCTATCTTATCAATAAAGAAGCTGCAGTGGAAATTTCCAGGCAGATCAGACTTCGCGGTATTGGAGGCATGATACTGATTGATTTCATAGATATGAATAAAGAATTCCATAAAAGAGAAATCGTAAATATATTGAAAGAAGAGACGAATAGAGACAGAGAACCTGTTGTTGTATATGGTATGACTTCCTTGGGACTTGTGGAAATGACACGAAAGAGAACGACACACCGTTTATTGCAGAACTATTATGATATTTGTCCGATTTGCAAAGGAACCGGTTATGTCAGTTCAGTAAAATCAATAATTCAAAAAATTTATAGAGATCTTCTTCGATTAGACGGTGCCGGAAAAGGCAATAATTTGGTTATTTATTGTCATCCTGACGTAGCTGATGTGCTGGATAAACAAGAAGAGAAAGAATTGATGAAAGAAAATTTTCATAAAAATATAAAAATAGAGATTAACAGCCATCCTAACAGAGAAGTATACAGTATATTGTCCGATGATTGATAAAAGGAGGAACAATGGTTACCGAAATACATAATGATAAAGATATGGACAGGTATATAACGGAGAAGAAAGGCTCGGTTCTTTTAGCTTGTCAAGCTTCGTGGTGCAGACAATGCAAAGCCATGATCAAGACGGTAGAGGGGGCATCGTCGGAATTTCAAGATCGATTGTCATTTTATTCGATTGATATTGATGAAATGGAAGGATTGTCATCTTCATTACATTTGGAAGGTGTACCGACATATATCATATTTAATGACGGAATAGAGACGGCACGTATTATCGGATATCAAAAGAAAGAAACTTTCAGTCGGAAAATAAATGAAATTTTAGCGACCTGTTGTCAAAAATCACTATAATAAATTTTTGTGAATAAATTATTTAATGTGCAGAAAAATTTATTATAAAAAAGGTACTTTTCTTGCATTCACTGTTTTCATTTGGTATAATAGCAAGGAATTATTCCTAATTGTGAAATGAGGTGCAACAAGTGAAGAAGGAACTCCATCCGGATTATCATCCGGTCGTATTTCGCGACATTGGTGCCGATTATTCATTCCTGACCCGTTCTACTGCAACTTCCAATCAGACTGTAAAATGGGAAGACGGCAATGAATATCCGCTGATTAATATTGATATCAGCAGTAAGTCTCATCCGTTTTATACAGGTCAGCAACGTTTCGGCAAAGCTCGCGGTCGTATCGAGAAATTCAATAAACGTTACGGCAAAACATCAGACTGATAAAAAACAGGGCAAAAGACGCCCTGTTTTTTAATGTTGTTTTTCAGGTTTATTTCTGTGATATACTTATCAAATAGACCTTATTTATATCACTTACAGGAGTTCATTATGGAAACAAGTAAATTAGATGCTATGGAAGCAAGATATCGCAGTCTGGAAGATCAGCTCAGTGATCCGTCGGTGATATCCAATCAAAATAAATGGAGAGATTTATCAAAAGAACATGCAGAATTGGGAGAAATCGTAGCACTTTATTCGGAATATAAAAAAGCGGATGAAGCTTATAAAGAAGCATTATCGGTACTTGAAGATAAATCTCAGGCAGAGCTTCATGAATTGGCAAAAGAAGATTTGAAAAACAATGAAAAAAAGAAAGAAGATTTAGATTATAAAATTCATTTAATGCTTATTCCAAAAGATCCGAATGACGGGAAAAATGTCATTCTTGAAATTCGTGCCGGAACAGGCGGGGAAGAAGCGGCGCTCTTTGCGGCAGATTTGTTAAAAATGTATTTAAAGTTTGCTGAAAGAAAAGGATGGAAAGCAGAATTAGCGGATATGAATGAAACCGATTTAGGCGGTTTCAAAGAAGCTACCTGCATGATTTATGGAAAAAATGCATATTCCATATTGAAATTTGAAAGCGGTACCCATCGTGTGCAACGTATTCCTTCGACGGAAAGTCAGGGACGTGTTCATACTTCTGCAGTAACCGTGGCAGTTCTCCCGGAAGCGGAAGATGTGGATATTGATATTAATCGGGATGATTTACGGATCGATGTATATCGTTCTTCAGGAGCCGGCGGCCAGCATATTAATAAAACATCCTCGGCAATCCGTATCACTCATTTGCCGTCGGGAATGGTAGTTACCTGTCAAAATGAACGCAGTCAGCGACAAAATAAAGAAAAAGCATTGCAGATTTTAAAAGCACGTTTATATGATAAAGCCATGCGTGAATCTATTGACAAAACAGCAGCCGATCGCAAGGGGCAAGTAGGATCGGGAGATCGTTCGGAACGAATCCGTACTTACAACTTCCCGCAAGGCCGTGTAACCGATCATCGTGTCAATGTCAGCCTGTATCAACTGGATGATTTTTTAAACGGTGATATGGATGAAATATTGAATGCTTTGGTAGAATTTGACTTGGCAAGACGTATGAAGGAAGGAGAAGCGGATGGTCGATAATCCTGTTTGGACAATAAAAAGTATCCTGTCTTGGACGATCGGATATTTTAAAAATCACGGGATAGAATTCCCTCGTTTAGATGCGGAATTGTTATTGGCCCATGTACTGAAAAAAAACAGAATCTATTTATATACCGACTTTGAGCAAATTTTAAATAAAGATGAACTGGCTTTGTTTAAAAGTTATATACAAAAAAGAGTGAGCGGTTTTTCCACAGCGGCCATTATAGGGGAAAAAGAGTTCATGGGATTCACTTTACATGTAAATGAACATGTGTTAATTCCTCGTCCCGATACGGAAACTTGGCTTGAAAAAGTAATCCAGTATCATAGAAATGATCAAAAACTTTTTATAGCCGATTTGGGAACGGGAAGCGGGGCGCTTTTAGCCGGTTTTTTATATTATTGTAAAGATGCTGCCGGTGTCGGTGTGGATATTTCCGAAGAGGCTTTGAAAATAGCAGCTGAAAATGGAGAGCTCTTACAATTCGGGGATCGGGTTGAATGGCGACGGGGTGATTATATGAACGCACTTGCTGCAGAAGAGCTTTTTGACGGTATCATCAGCAATCCTCCCTATATACCGACGGATGACATCGAACAATTGTCAGAAGAAGTGAGAAAGGAACCTAAAATTGCTCTTGACGGCGGTAAAGACGGGTTGGATTTTTATAGAATTCTGGCAAAAGAGGCAAAAAAACACTTGCGTCCCGGTGGTTTTTTAGCGATGGAAATTGGAATAAATCAGTCAGAGCCGGTCATGGAAATACTGAAAGAAACCGAAGCTTATGAAAAATTTGAAATTATTACAGATTATGGCGGAATTGAACGAGCCATATATTGCAGAAAGAAGTCGGCATGATTACAAAAAAAATAACGGTAGATGAAGAATATTACTCTTCTTCAGTGAATGAACTGGGTGAAATCATTCGAAAGGGAGGCTTAGTGGCGTTTCCTACAGAGACTGTATACGGTCTCGGGGGTAATGCATTAGATGCAGAAGCTTCTAAAAAAATATATCAGGCAAAGGGGCGTCCTTCCGATAATCCTCTTATTATACATGTGGCGGATGCAGAGGATGTCTACAAATATGTGAAGTCTGTCTCTCCTTTTGAAAAAAAGTTGATGGATGCTTTTTGGCCCGGTCCGTTGACCATCATATTTCCTAAAAAGGAAATTATTCCTTATGAAACTTCGGGAGGATTGGAAACAATAGCAATCCGTTGTCCTGCCCATGAGGCGACAAGAGCTTTGATTCGTGCTGCCGGAGTACCTGTTGCCGGCCCCAGTGCCAATACATCCACCAAACCGAGTCCGACTACTGCTGATGCGGTTATGCATGATATGAACGGAAAAATCGAAGCAGTCATTGACGGAGGTGCCTCTCTTATAGGCTTGGAATCGACAGTCATAGCTGTGAATGACAATAAGATTACTATTTACAGGCCCGGGGGAATTACGAAAGAAATGCTTTCTCTTTTCGGTGAAACTGAAATTGACAGAGCGCTCGTTACAGAAAATGAGAAGCCTAAAGCACCGGGGATGAAATACAGACATTATGCACCGGCTGCGCCTTTGGTCGTTTATGCAGGGAATATAGAAAAAGTAGAAAAACACATTCTTGCTTATACAAAACAAAAAGACAAAGTGTATGGATATTTTGTCAGTAAAGAAACGGCAGCACTACTTCCGGAAAAAGAAAATGTTTTTGTCTGGGGAAACAGGGATGATAAAAAGAGTCTGGCTCATAATTTATTTCAAGGACTGCTGTTCTTTAACAATCATCCGGTTCAAAAAATTATAGGAGAGGGAACCGATATGGAGGGAATCGGTTTGGCAATTATGAATCGGCTGACAAAAGCATCGGGATTTCATATCATTACTCTTTAAATAAATTGAATTCAGAATCATTTATCAAATATTGCAAATATGATTGTTCATTATAAGTACGGAAAAACAGTACGGGGCTCATGTTTACAACAAGTCGCAAATAGTAATATACTATGGTTGTAATTCTATTTTTTACGGAGGAAATACTTCATGAAAATTTCTATTGCAAGCGATCATGGCGGATTTTTATTAAAAGAAGTATTGAAAAAACATTTAGAAGAAAAAAACATCGAAATTACGGATTGCGGTACTTATGGAGAGGAGTCTTGTGATTACCCTGATTTTGCAGTAAAAGCCTGTAAATTAGTACAAGACAAGACGGTGCAGTTTGCCATATTGGTTTGCGGAACCGGAATCGGTATGAGCATTACTGCCAATAAAATGCGAGGAATCCGCGCGGCTCTTTGCGGAGATGAATTTTCCGCATTTTATGCCCGGGCACATAATGATGCAAATGTGCTTGCATTGGGGGCGAGAGTTATCGGTTCCGGTTTGGCGGAAAGAATCATGGATACCTTTTTAAATGGACAGTTTGAAGGAGATCGTCATGCCCGCCGCATTGATAAAATTGCTGAGGTTGAGAAATCGGAATCATGTATGAACAGATAAAAAAAGAATCGGCAGCCGCATTGGAAGAGTTATGTGATATTTCAAATTTTCGCAAGGGGAGTTTGATTGTTATAGGCGGTTCCTCCAGTGAGATCAGGGGAGAAACATTGGGCAAAGACAGTTCTTACGAAATCGGCACAGCAGTGATAGAAAGTCTGTTTGAAGTGGCACAGAAAAGAGATATTCATTTGGCTTTTCAATGCTGTGAACATCTTAATCGCGCACTTGTTATGGACAGAGATGAGGCAGAATTACGAGGCTGTCAGGAAGTCAGTGTGATCCCATGGCTTCACGCAGGAGGATCCTTTTCGACCAATGCATATTACCATTTTAAAAATCCGACAGTTGTTGAAAGTATCAGAGCTGACGGAGGATTGGATATAGGATTGACGCTGATCGGGATGCATCTGAAAAAAGTGGCTGTTCCCGTAAGATTAAAAAATAACCGTATCGGAGAAGCCGTCGTGGTTGCCGCTCGGACCAGACCGCCTCTAATTGGCGGTGAAAGAGCTCATTATATAAAAGATGAAAATAAGGAGGCTATGATATGCTGAATCATCATTTGAAGGACGGGGACAAGATTGTTTACAATATCATTCAAGAAGAATTAAATCGCCAACGTAATAAATTGGAAATGATTGCTTCTGAAAACATTGTCAGTTATGCAGTCATGGAAGCACAAGGCAGTGTTTTAACCAACAAGTATGCTGAAGGTTATCCCAATAAACGTTATTACGGCGGTTGTGAATATGTCGATAAACTGGAACAATTGGCCATCGATAGGGCAAAAGAATTATTCGGTGCCGATCATGTCAATGTGCAGCCCCATTCCGGCTCCCAGGCAAACTTTGCAGTTTATTACGGCCTGCTCCGTCCGGGAGATACTATTTTAGGAATGAATTTAAATGATGGCGGTCATTTGACACATGGAAGTCCTGTCAATGTATCAGGAAATTATTTCCATGTTCTTCCTTATGGTGTAAGAAGAGAAGATGAGTTATTGGATTACGATGCACTGGAAAAACTGGCAAAAGAATCCCATCCTAAAATGATTATCGGCGGAACCTCCGCATATTCCAGAATTATTGATTTTGAACGCATGGCTGCCATTGCTCATGAAGTAGGAGCACTGCTTATGATCGACATGGCTCACTTTGCAGGACTTGTAGCGGCAGGAGAATATCCGAGTCCGATTCCGTGGGCCGATATTGTCACATCAACAACACATAAAACTCTTCGGGGACCGAGAGGCGGAATTATTATGTGTAAAGAAAAATTTGCCAAGGATATAGACAAAGCGATTTTCCCCGGAATTCAAGGGGGACCTCTTGAACACGTTATTGCAGCCAAAGCCGTTGCTTTCGGTGAAGATTTGTCTGATGATTTTAAAAAACATGCCAAGCAGATTAAAAAGAATGAAAAAGTTTTATCTGATGAATTGCAGAAGAACGGTATCCGTATAATTTCAGGTGGGACGGACACTCACGTTCTTTTGGCAGATATGAAAGGGATCGGAATTACCGGTAAAGTTGCACAAACCGTGTTGGATGAAATCGGAATTACCGCCAATAGGAATACAATCCCCTTTGAAACTTTATCTCCCTTTGTTACAAGCGGTCTTCGTCTGGGCTCTCCCGCATTAACGACGAGAGGACTTGTTGAAGAAGATTTTAAAGAAATTGCGGATATTATTTCACTTGTAGTTAAATCTCCTGAAGATGAAAATATAAAAAAGACGTGTGCAGAGCGTGTACAAAAACTTTGCAATAAATATCCGATTTACGAAGATTTATAATTTCAAATAAAAAGCTTTTTTGGTCAACCTCAGGGATGATCAAGGAAGCTTTTTTTATTGGTATCAACATGATAAGATTAAATAAAAGTCAGTAATTTTTATCGTGAGAAGAACAGGTGTCGGAGGCGATTTCAGTGAATAAAAAAATTTTATTGATCATAGCAGTAGTTATTTTACTCCTCGGTGGAGGATTTTATTATTGGAATTTAAAAAATCAGAATGCTGACAAAGATACTTATACTTTGGGTACAGTCAGTCGGGCAAAAATTGGGATGGTTATCGATGCGACAGGAACGATTGAGCCGGTAAACAGCGTTGACTTGTCTGCAACGGCATCGGGTACATTGGAGACCGTCTATGTTAAGCAAAATGAAAAAGTAACCAAAGGTCAGGTACTCGCCAATATCGAATCAAAAGCGTTGAACTCTTCCATTAAACAAGCCCAAAATACGTTGGAAAATAAAGAATCATATTATAATCGTCTTAATGATTTATATAAACAGGGAGCCATTGCCTATCAGACAATGGATGATGCAAGGTTGGCCTATTTAAATGCACAGGCGGAATATGACAAGGCAAAAGCAGATTTAAACGATACGATTATTACTTCGCCCATGGACGGTACGGTCATCGGGGAGCCGATGAAAGAAGGGGAAACGGTATCGCAGGGGTTGTCAAGCCAAATGGTGATCGTTACTGTTGCTGATTTATCGTCCATGAAAATTGAATTATTGGTAGATGAAACTGATATAGGAGAAGTGGCAATCGGCCAATCGGTATCTTTTACCGTTGACGCTTATCCGGGTAGGACTTTTCACGGTACGGTAAGCGATATTTCTAAAAAAGAGCATTCATCGTCTTCCGGCAGCACTTCCTCCTCTTCTGTTGTTTATTACACAGTTTATGTAGATATAAATAATGATGAATTGGAAGGGCTTTATCCATCTATGACCGCTCGCGCAGAAAT
Organism: uncultured Dialister sp.; assembly: GCA_900545785.1. GTDB lineage: Bacteria > Bacillota > Negativicutes > Veillonellales > Dialisteraceae > Dialister. The sequence continues at coordinate 8,238 of URAA01000021.1, forward strand.
CGGCGGCAGAGAGAATAAAAATGCATTGGTCGTCCCCGTAACGGCATTGCGTAGCGATACAAAGGGTTCTTATGTATACCTAAAGGAAGGGGAAGATTTGTCGAAAGTCTATGTGACAACAGGCATTACAACCGATAAAGAAGTAGAAATTGTTTCGGGCGTAAATGAAGGCGATGAAATTGTGGTAAGCGGAACTGTTACACAAGAAAAAAATTCTACAACAGTCAGCAAATCACAACGTAGAGGGCCGGGATTCTGATGATGAAAGAAAATAAGGAGAAACAAGCAGTTATCCGACTGGAACATATCGGGAAAAGCTATTATATCGGAACACAGGAAGTGCCGGTACTGACAGATATACAATTATCAATAGATAAAGGTGAATTTATTTCCATCATGGGACCTTCCGGTGCAGGGAAATCCACTTTGATGAATATTTTGGGCTGCCTGGACAGACCGACAAAAGGGTTATATATATTGGATGGAGAAGAAGTATCTAATCTGGATGACAATCAACTGGCTTTTACGAGGAATCAAAAAATAGGATTTGTATTTCAAAGTTTTAATTTGCTTCCTCGGTTATCTGCGTTAGATAATGTTATCCTTCCGATGATTTATGGAAATGTATATAAAAGTGAAAGAAGAGAGCGGGCAGAACGGATGCTTGCTTCGGTAGGGCTTTCCGATCGTATCCATCATATGCCGGCTGAAATGTCGGGAGGTCAAAGGCAACGTGTAGCTATCGCAAGAGCTTTGATCAATAATCCTGCCATTATCATGGCGGATGAACCTACCGGTAATTTAGACAGTAAGTCCACTAATGAAGTTATGGAAATCTTTACGAACCTTTATAAATCCGGAAAGACGGTAATTCTCGTAACTCACGAACTCAGTGTGGCAAATTTTGCAACCCGTCATGTTATTCTTTCTGATGGACATATCAGTAAAGATATAAGGGGGCCGATTATATGAGTAATATATATTTTGAAAGCATGCTTATGGCTTTTGATTCTATCATAAGTAATAAAATGCGTTCTCTTTTAACAATGCTCGGTATTATCATCGGTGTTGCCGCGGTTATTGCGCTTATGTCTTTGGGCTACGGTGTTCGGGCAGATATTGAAAACAATATTTCCAGTTTAGGCTCCAATCAAATTACGATTATTCCCGGAACATCAAGAAAGCCGGGCGTTCGTCCGGCGGCAGGTTCGATGCAAAGTTTGACGTATAAAGATTATTTGGCAATAAAAAATTTGCCGAATATAACTTATGCCGCACCCTTGGTAAGTAACAGTTATGTTGTGGTCAATGGGAATAAAAACTGGACAACTACAGTCTATGGCGTTACTTCTGAATATTCCGAGATCTCCGACTTAAATGTAGTGGAAGGTCGTTTTTGGAGTGAACAAGAATTTACCGGCCGTGAACGTGTGTGTGTAATAGGTAAAACGGTGGCGACCGGACTTTTCGGAGATGAATCTCCGGTAGGGCAAAAAGTAAGAATTAACGGAAATCCTTTTACTGTCATTGGTGTTTTGCAAGAAAAAGGATATTCTTTCATAGATCAGGACGACAGAATATTATGTCCCTTTACGACCGTTCAAGAACGTGTAATGGGAATTACCTATGTAAATCGTATCGTTTTAACTTCCGACAATAGCGATGTGCTGCCTCAGATTGAAGCGGATGTGACAAACTTGCTTCGCACGCGGCATCGTATTGCCAGCGGTAAAGAAGATGATTTTAATATCCAAAATTCGCAAGATTTGTTGGAGACCATGGAATCGACGACGCAAACACTCACCATATTTCTGGGAAGTATAGCGGCTATTTCTCTTTTGGTCGGCGGAATCGGAATTATGAATATTATGCTTGTTTCCGTCACGGAGCGAACAAAGGAAATCGGTATCAGAAAAGCAATCGGAGCCACTTATCACATGATTATCATCCAGTTTTTGATTGAGTCTATCACAGTAAGTATTGCCGGCGGATTAATAGGGATTTTTGCAGGAGTATCCATTGCATTGATCATTCCTCATGTGGTCACTATGTCTACCGTCATATCGCCTTTGCCGATTATCGGTTCATTTTTGTTTTCCGTGCTCATAGGTCTTGTTTTCGGCCTGTATCCGGCACAGAAAGCGGCCCGGCTGAATCCGATAGATGCATTGCATTACGAATAAACGATTTTATCGTCGGCATATTTGATTCTCATTTTAATTTATATTCTGATATAATATAAAGAATTTGAGAGAATAATATCATAGTTCAGATGGAGGAAAATATGGATTTTTCGATTACCCCGAAGCAACAAGAATTAATTGATCTGGCAAAAACAATTGCAGAAAAAGAAATTGCCCCCCGGGCACTGCGCATTGATAAAAGCGGGGTCATGGATGAAGAACTGCTTGAAATATTAAAATCTTCCGGAATGACTCAGTTATCTGTCCCTAAAGAATACGGGGGAGCCGGATTGGATTTGCTTACGGTTGCTTTGATTGCGGAAGAACTGGCAAAGGGGTGCGCCGGAGTGGCAACACTTTGCGCGGCTAATTCATTGGCTTCTTATCCCATTCTTTTTGCAGGAAATGAAGAACAAAAAAAGGAATTCTTTGATTGCCTCAATGAAGGAGGAATGGCTTGTTTTGCACTGACGGAACCGGGCGCGGGCTCCGATGCAGGTGCTGTATCCTGCAGGGCTGAAAAAGTAGATGGAGGATATATTTTAAACGGCTCCAAATGTTTTATAACAAATGCACCGATTGCAGATAAAATTACTTTGTTTGCCAACACAAGAGAAGGCGGAGGTATCCGTGGCCTGACTGTATTCATGGTCGATGCAAAAACACCGGGTATTTCTATCGGCAAAGAAGAAGATAAAATGGGAATCCGTGCGTCAGCTACGGCAGAGATCATATTTGAAGATTGCTTTATTCCCGAGTCAAGCAGAATAGGAAAAGAAGGAAGAGGATTTCTTATAGCAATGCAAACCCTTCAAATATCGCGACCGGTAGTAGCCTCTATTTCTCTGGGAATTGCCCGAGCTGCCGTTGAAGCTGCCGTTAAGTATTCTCATCAAAGAAAACAATTCGGTGCAAAAATTGCCTCTTTCCAAATGGTGCAGCAAATGGTGGCAGACATGGTAATGAAAACGGAAGCGGCAAGTGCATTGACCTATAAAGCATGTGTAATGCAAATGAATAAAGATAAAAAATCCGCCATGTTTTCCGCGATGTCCAAATGTTATGCATCCGATACAGCCATGGAAGTTGCAACAACGGCAGTTCAAGTCATGGGCGGTAACGGATACTCCAGAGACAATCCCGTTGAAAAATATATGCGTGATGCAAAAATTATGCAAATTTATGAAGGGACGAATCAGATACAGCGATTAGTTATTGCAAATGAAGCGATATTTTAAGAATAAGTGCAATAAATTTCAGTTTTGCCGATGACACTGATTTTGCAAAATATGATATATCTTGACAACAATATCTTCAATGTTACAATAAGGACATATTATCTGTATAAAAGAGCAAGGATAAAGAGAAGATTTTTTGATTCTGTTCAGAGAGCCGATGATGGTGGGACACCGGCAAGATAGAAAAATCGATTCACTTTGGAGCATTCTGCTGAACCGAGTAGGCAGAACGTAAAGCTGCGTTAAAGCAATCAAGCAATAAATCAGGGTGGTACCGCGAAAAAACTTCGCCCCTTTTGGGGAGAAGTTTTTTTATATGTCAATGATTCCTGATAAAACGGCATATGAACAAGGAGGAAGAAAATGGATGATGCAGGAGATTTAATAAGTAAGGTCGACGACATGAAAAAAGAGTTAAATGAATTAAGAGAAGCAGCAACTAACCGCATAGCACTCTGTGCGGATGAAAAAGAATTACAAGACACAAAAGTTGCATTTTTAGGTAAAAAAGGTAAACTGACTGCCATTCTGCGCAGCATGAAAGATCTATCCGGTGAAGAAAGACCTGTCATGGGCGCATTGGCAAATAAAGTGCGAGAAGAAATAGAAATACAAATTTCAGGGAAATTGGAAGAATTAAAAACAAAGCGATTAGAAGCCCAGATAAAAAATGAAATGACAGATATTACTCTTCCGTCAAGAAGACGTAAGATCGGGCATATACATCCTTTAAATAAAGCTCTTCAGGAGGTCGTTAAATCTTTTGTACGCATGGGATACTCCGTCGAAGAGGGGCCTGAAATTGAAGAGGATTTCTATAACTTTGAATGTTTAAATTTACCAAAGGACCATCCTGCCCGTGATATGCAAGATTCATTTTATATTACCCCGGAAATATTGCTTCGTACACATACTTCACCGGTACAGGTCAGGACTTTGCGCAAACATGAACCGAATTCTCCCATTCGTATGATCGCTCCGGGAAAGGTGTTCCGCTGGGATAATGATGCTACCCATTCGCCGGTTTTTCATCAAGTGGAAGGACTTGTTATAGATAAAGGAATAAAGTTTTCCGATCTGAAAGGGACGCTTGCTCTGTTCTTAAAGGATTTATTCGGATCTGATACGAAAATCCGTTTTCGTGCCAGCTATTTCCCATTTACCGAACCGTCGGCAGAAGTGGATATTTCTTTCTCCTCAAGAGCGCATTCAGAAAGTGCGGATCCTGACTGGCTTGAAATTCTCGGCTGCGGTATGGTCCATAATATGGTGCTTAAACTTAACGGTTATGATCCGGAACAAGTGAGCGGATTCGCATTCGGTATGGGTATCGAAAGAATAGCGATGTTGCTTTATGGAATTGATGATCTCAGAAATTTTTACGAAAATGATGTCAGATTTTTGGAACAATTTTAAGAGGAGGGGGTGCATGCTATGAATGTGTCTTTGAAATGGTTAGGAACACTTGTAGATATAAAAGGGCTTGATCCTGAGGAAATGGCGGAAGTTTTAACGGTGGACGGAATACCGGTGGAACATATTATCTATCTGGGAAAAGGAATAAGCGGAGTAATCACCGGAAAAATATTAAAAGTTGATAAACATCCGAATGCAAATAAATTGGTCGTTTGCCGGCTTGATATAGGTAAGAATGAGTCTGTACAAATTGTTACCGGCGCCAAAAATGTGGCGGAAGGACAAATTGTTCCCGTAGCTTTAGCAGGTGCCCATGTTCCTGCAAAACATGATGAGAATGCTCCGGGAGGAATTTCCATAAGAGATTTCAAGATTGAAGCGGGCAAGTTACGAGGTGTAGAATCGGAAGGCATGATGTGTTCCTGTGCGGAATTGGGGCTTGATGATAACTTATTCCCCGGGACAGATAAAAATGGAATCATGATTCTTCCGGAAGGTACCGAAGTAGGTATTGATTTTTGTACACTTTACGATTTAAACGATGTCGTTTATGAAATGGAATTAACTGCAAACAGAGCAGATTGTTTCAGCATGCTCGGCATGGCCTATGAAGTATCGGGTATTTTCAAAAGAAAAATGACACTGCCCGAAGTCCGAGTGACGGAAACAGGTGCCTCCGTTGAAGGAAGAGCAGCGGTCCATATAGAAGACAGCAAGTATTGCCGTCGTTTTTGTGGAAGACTTTTAGAAAATGTTAAAATAAAACGTTCTCCGGAGTGGATTGAAAACCGTTTAAGAAGTAACGGAATACGTCCTGTCAATAATATAGTAGACGCGGCAAATTATGTTATGTTGGAAATCGGACAGCCTTTGCACACCTATGATTATGATAAGGTAGAGGGGCATTCGCTTACTTGTCGTTTTGCTGAAAAAGATGAAAAAATTGTAACGTTGGATGATAAAGAAAGAACACTCAATACGGCGGATTTGGTTATTTCCGATGGAGCAGGAAGAAGCATCTGCGTGGCGGGTGTCATGGGCGGTCTCGATACGGAAGTGACCGTGAACACTAAGAATGTCCTGATAGAGGCGGCAGTTTTTGACAGTGCTTCCGTCAGAAGAACTTCCCGAAGACTGGGATTGCGTTCCGAAGCATCGGGGCGATATGAAAAAGGAATTAATCCGGCAAGAACCGAACTTGCCATTAACAGAATTTGTCAATTATTGACAGAACAAGGTGCTTGTACCGTCGCACCGGGCATTCTTGATGAATATCCGGTAAAAGCAGTACCGCAGATAATTAAAACTACGGTAAAAGCCATTAATGAATATATCGGCATTAATATGTCCAAAGAAGATATGATTGATATTTTGACAAGACTTCATTTCTTGGTGGAAGAAAAGGAAGGAAATATAACGGTAACAGTTCCGGACTTTCGGTTGGATCTTAGCGGAATGCCCGATTTGGCTGAGGAGGTGGCGAGAGTATACGGATATTCCGACATACCGCTCACAACACCATGGAGTTCTATTACAAAAGGGTCTAAAGGCAACGAGCAAGAAGTATTGTTTACGATCAATAATAAATTAATCGAAAACGGATTATCCCAAGTCATCAATTATAGTTTCATGGATAAAAAAGATCTGAAAAAACTTAATTTTCCGGAAGAGAATGAAGTTTATCAAGCAATTCCGATCATCAATCCTATTTCGGATGAATATCCCGATATGCGTACTTCGCTGTTGCCCGGACTATTCCATACATTGCAGTATAACCTTTCGCAAAAAAATGAACAGGTGGCTATTTTTGAGCACGGTCATGTTTTTGAACCTGAGAAACTACCGTTGCAGGAATTACCGAAAGAATATACCATGGTGGCAGGATTGCTTTGCGGAATACCTGCCGAAAAAGGATATCCGAATGAACAAAAAGGATATGATTTCTTTGATATAAAAGCAATTGCTGAAGATATTTTATCATCTGTCGGAATCGTTGATTATCAAATAAAAAGGAGCAAATACCCTGTATTTCATCCGGAGATATCGGCAGAGTTTGTTAAAAATGATGTAACACTTATAAAGTTCGGGGAAATTCATCCGAAAGTTATCGATCAATGGGGCATCAAAAAGAAAGTGTACGGATTTGTTCTGTCGCTCCCCGATATAATGCAATTTACCGTAAATGTAATCGATTATCAAAAGATCCCGAAATTCCCTGCAGTGGAGAGAGATCTTGCACTACTTATCCCCATAGAATTTTCAAATGAAGAAATAGAAAACATCATTCACAAGGCAGGAGGACCGCAATTAGAGAAAGTCTATCTTTTTGATTTGTATCAGGGAAAACAAATTCCCGACGGATTTAAATCAATGGCCTATAATTTGAATTTCAGAGCAGACGACAGAACATTAACTGACGGTGAGGTAGACTCATGGATTAAAAGCATAATTACTGCTCTTGAAGAAAAAAATGTCTCACTCCGAGTATAATTGAATAAAATAAGAGACCGTATCCGTTGTTTTTACAGGAATGCGGTCTCTTTTATATTTGATTCGGTTTTCGTTTTTTTATTACTGAATACGGATGTCTACAAAAATTGTAAACATTTGATATAATAAGATGAGTCTTTTTAGGTCAGAGGAGTATGATATGTCCAATTATGTAGGAAAACATCTGCTTGTAGATTGCTATGGATGCAAGATGGAAATATTATCTTCAGCTCATGATATTTTACAAATCATGTCTGAAGGAGCCGAATATCTCGGGCTTGAAATCGAGGATACTTATTTACATGAAGGGGAAGAAGAAATTATAGCTGCCGCCTATGGGGTCAAAGCTCATGTATGTGTTCATGTTTATCCGGATATGGGCTATGCGGCTATAGATATTTACAGTTTTGACCCCGGACTGATTCCTGCCAAAACTATGAAAATTATCCGTTCTGTTTTAAAACCGGAAAAGATTCGTGCAACTTCGGTAAAACGTGGCGATATGAGTGCAATTACCGATATGAAGCCGAGAATAAGATCCAAAACAACCACGCTCAGAAAATTTAGAAATACGGGAAATAAAATTAATAAGGCTCGAAAAAGAGTGGTTCGATATATGGCTCATAAAAATGAAAAGAGGGACGGTTGGGGACCGGAATAATCCATAGTCACTTTTGAGAAAATAAAT
>URAA01000022.1 GCA_900545785.1 uncultured Dialister sp.
TTTTCAACAATCCGTTCCCATCTCTCCGCTTTGACAAGATCTATCCCCACATACATTTTCATGCCTCCCTTTTTATATCTTCATACCGCCTGCACGATGTTCAAATCATTTCTTTTATTTTAGCGAATCTTCATTTTTTATACAAACCGGTCTGTTTCAAAATTCATTTCTTGCCATAGTCAAAAAAACATGGTAGAATAGCAAAGTATGAATGAAACAAACGGGAGGTGAAACAATTGCCGCAGATTAAATCCAATATAAAGACCATGAAAACCGACGCAAAGAAGAGAGCTGCTCATGCTGCCGCTCGTTCTCAAATTCACGGTGCCATGAAAAAGGCTGTCGCTGCCGCTACTACTGAAAACAAAGATGAAGCTCTTCGCGTTGCTCAGAGTATTATCGACAACGCTGCTCAGAAAGGCGTTCTTCATAAGAATGCAGCAGCACGTAAAAAATCCCGTCTGAACGCAAGTGTCAATGCTGCCATCGCTGCAGAAAAAGCTTTGGAAGCAAGGGAAGCTGCTGAAGAAGCAAGAGAAGAAGCAAAAGAAGCTTATATAGAAGCAATGGAAGAACAGCAGAAATAATTTAATTTCAAACTCAAAAGCAAGACGAAGACTTCGGTCCTCGTCTTTTTTATTTTATGAGCAGTGTGACATTTTTTCGGTAAGCATTTAAAATTTTTATGGACAATATTTTCACTATATGCACAGGTATTTAACGGATTCCCCTCGGAACAAGGATCCGCCCGATAAAAAACCGACCCTTGAAGTTAAATTTTCGGTTCAACTTCAGGAGTCGGTTTATTGATAAGCAATAGTATTTTTTATGCTTGTGCCGCTTTTTCCATGGCTGTTTTGGCTGCTTCTGCCGTTCGTTTTATATCTTCTTCACTGTGGGCGAAGGAAACAAATAAAGTTTCAAATGGAGAGGGTGCCAAATAAATTCCCTGTTCCAGCATGGATAAAAACCAAGTCTTAAATTTTTTACCGTCACAAGCGCAGGAGTCATCATAATTGAGCACCGGCTCATCACTGAAAAACAGACCGAACATGGAACCGGACTGATGAATTTCCACATTCACCCCTGCCTTTTTTGCCGCCGCTTTCCAGCCTTCACCGATTTGTGCCGTCTTTTCTTCCAAAATTTTATGGAAATGAGGAATGGATCGGATTTCTTTCAATGTTGTAAGACCTGCCGTAACGGCCAGAGGATTTCCCGACAGGGTTCCCGCCTGATATACGGAGCCGTCGGGAGCGATACAGTTCATGATATCCCGTCTGCCTCCGTATGCTGCCGCCGGAAGACCGCCGCCGATGATTTTCCCTAAACAGGTCATATCCGGTTTGATGTGATAAAAGCCTTGTGCGCCGTGGAGAGATGTTCGGAATCCGCACATGACTTCGTCAAATATTAAAACCGTACCATGTTTTTCCGTTTCTTTCCGCAATGTTTCCAGAAATCCTTCGACGGGAAGAATGCAGCCCATATTTCCTGCAACCGGTTCTACAATAACCGCTGCAATTTCATCGCCTTCTTCGTCCATTTTTTTAATAAGGGCTTCTTTGTCATTATACGGAACAACGATCGTATCTTTTGCCGTTCCTTTTGTGACTCCGGCGCTATCGGGACTTCCGAAAGTAGCTGCACCGGATCCTGCTTTGACAAGGAGGCTGTCCCCGTGCCCGTGGTAGCAGCCGGCAAATTTTAATATTTTATCCCGTCCCGTAAATCCTCTGGCTGCCCGAAGCGCGCTCATGGTAGCTTCCGTACCGGAAGAGACAAGACGTATTTTTTCGACGGACGGATAAAATTCGGTAACCAATTCCGCCAGTTCCGTTTCTATCTCTGTCGGTGCGCCGTAGCTGGTACTCTTTTCCGCTGCTGCCTGTATCGCTTGAATGACTTTCGGGAAAGCATGGCCCAAAATCATGGGGCCCCAAGACCCGACATAATCGATATAGGTGTTACCGTCTATATCTGTAATATGAGATCCCTTTGCAGAAGCGATAAAGGGCGGCGGGCAGTCCATGTGGGGATAGGAGCGGACGGGGCTGTTCACACCGCCGGGCATATATTTTCTTGCTTTTTCAAATGCTTTTTCTGAAAGTGTGAGATCGATCATTTCCCCGCCTCCTCTTTGATCCATTTCGCCACATCAATGGCATGATAGGAAATAATAATATCCGCCCCTGCCCGTTTCATGCAAAGCAGAGATTCCGTAACGATCCGTTTTTCATCGATCCATCCGTTTGCGGCAGCTGCTTTCACCATGGCATATTCGCCGCTCACATTATAGACGGCTACAGGGCGGTTGATCCGGCTGCGGACTTGATGCACTACATCGAGATAAGCAAGAGCAGGTTTCACCATGATGATATCCGCTCCTTCTTCCATATCCAGATCCACTTCTTTCATCGCTTCCCGTACGTTGGCAGGATCCATCTGATAACCTCTCCTGTCACCAAACTGAGGAGCCGAGTCGGCAGCATCACGAAACGGCCCGTAATAGCCGGATGCATATTTTACGGCATATGACATGATCGATACATCCTTAAAATTATTTTTGTCCAACGCTTCTCTTAAGACGGCAACTCTTCCGTCCATCATATCAGAAGGGGCTATGATATCTGCACCTGCTTCTGCTTGAGAAAGAGCCGTTTTTGCCAAGAGTTCCAAGGTGGAATCATTCTCCACTTCTTTTCCGCAAAGTTTCCCGCAATGGCCGGATTCGGTATATTGGCAAAGGCAGACATCTCCGACAATAACAAGATCGGGAATTTCTTTCTTAATAGCGCCGATTGCCTGCTGCACAGGACTTGCCATATCCCATGCAGAGGAACCTATATCATCCTTATAAGAAGGAAGCCCGAAAACTTCTACGGCGGGAATTCCTAATTGATAAAGTTCTTCTGCTTGTTTCACCGCCAGATCCACGGACAGATGATAACAGCCGGGCATGCTCGGAATTTCTTCCTTTATGTTTTTTCCGGGCACTACAAAAATAGGATAAACGAAATCATTGATCTCCAAGGTGTTTTCTCTCACCATGCTTCGAATCGCTTCATTTCTTCTTAAGCGGCGGGGACGTAATGTATTTAATTTCATTAAGAAACAACTCCTTTCCTGACGGCATCGATGATGGCATCGGTCAGTCCTTCAATGGTAAATGTATCGGAAACAATCTGCGGTTCCAAGTGATATCTTCGGCAGGCATCGGCGGTAATCGGTCCGATGCAGGCTAAAGCGACTCCTTTTAAAAGTTCCGTATTACCTTCCAATTGAGCTATCAGATTGAATAGGGTAGAGGAGCTTGTAAAAGTAATCATATCCACTTCTTTATTTGTCAGCAGTTCTTTCAATTTTTCTTTGTTTTCTTCGTCGCAAACAGTCTGATACGCTTCTGCTACGTCTACGATGCATCCGAAATCGGCAAGACCTTCGGGAAGAACGCTTCTTGCCACTTTGGCGCGGGGAATCAATATTTTTTCTCCCGGCTTTACCAATTCTTTCATGGCATCCAATAAATCTTCCGCCTTGTATTTTTCCGGTATGCAATCTGCTTTAAGGCCGTACTTGCCGAGTTGTTTTCCCGTTACGGTACCGATAACGGCAATTTTTGCACCGCCTATGGCGCGGCTGTCCAGTCCTTTTTCAAAAAGGCGCCCGAAGAAAGCATCCACTCCGTTTTGACTTGTAAAAACGATCCAGTCATAAACATGTATCTTTTTGATACTTTCATCTATCCCCTTCCAATCATCGGAGGGACTTTCAATTTTGATCGACGGTATTTCCGTACAAAAAGCTCCCAAATCTTCCAATGATCCGGTCAGACGGGATGCCTGAGTTCGGGAGCGGGTAATGACCACATGTTTCCCGAAGAGAGGTTTATTATCATACCATTGTAACTCATGGCGCAGATTGACCACGTCGCCTACTATAAAAACGGCTGGCGGCTTGATCCCGAAACGTTTTACATCTTCTCCCGCTTTTTCCAACGTCGTGGTATACGTTTCCTGATACGGTCTTGTTCCCCATCGAATGAAAGCGGCAGGCGTATCCGGTTTTCTACCGTTTTTGATCAATTCATCGGAAATTTGTTTCGTTTTTCCCACTCCCATGAGGAAAACCAAAGTGTCTACAGCACCTGCCAGTTTATCCCAATGAATATCGGACTGTTTTTTTGTCGGATCTTCATGACCGGTAATGACGGCAAAAGAAGCCGCCACTTTTCTGTGTGTCACGGGAATTCCCGCATAGGCAGGGGCTGCAATGGCTGATGTGACACCCGGCACTTCTTCAAATTCCACCCCCGCTTTTCTGATAACTTCGATTTCTTCTCCGCCTCTGCCGAATACAAAAGGATCGCCGCCTTTTAAACGGGCGACAATTTTCCCTTCCCTTCCTTTTTCGGCAAGAATACGGCTGATTTCTTCTTGTGTCATCGTATGATTTCCGCATTGCTTTCCTACATAAATATAGTCAGCTTTCGGATTGGCAAAGCGGAGTATTCTTTTATCCGCCAAATAATCACCGACAATCACATCCGCCGTTTCCAGACAGCGCTTCCCTTTTAATGTCAAAAGTTCGGGATCTCCCGGCCCTGCCCCAATAAGATAAACCTTTCCTTTTTTCATGCGACTCTCCTCAACAGTTATTTTTTAATTCTTTTAAAATCTCATAGCCTCCGTCGGCTAAAAGCCGGTTTGCCAAAGTTTCTCCCAAGGATTTCCCTTCTTCCCGGGATACCTCCATCTTTCTTTTATAAAATCGTTTTCCATCGGCGGAAGCAATAAAAGCGGAAGCGGCAATTCCTTTTTCCGAAGGAACCGCATAAATGCCTGCCGGCACTTTGCAATCTCCTCCCACTTTTCCCAAAAAGGCTCTTTCCGCATTGATACAGGCCGACACATTTTCATTATGCAGAAATTTGATGACTTCCAAAGTATCTTTATCATTTTTCCGCATTTCTACCGCCATGACTCCCTGACCCGCCGCAGGAATACTGTCTTCCGTTTCCAGATAGGAAGAAATTCTGTCCTGCAGTCCCAATCTTTTTAATCCTGCTGCAGCAAGAATGATCGCATCAAAATTTCCTTCATCAAGCTGCCGCAGACGGGTCTGAACATTTCCCCGCAAACTTTTAATTTCCAAATCCCCGCGATAATGCAGAATCTGTGCCTGCCTGCGGAGACTGGATGTCCCCACAACGGAATGAGGCGGCAGTTCATCCGGCGATTTATAGGTATTTGACACAAAAGCATCTCGCGGATCTTCTCTGTCCGTTACGGCGGCAATCATAAGATCTTCAGGAATATCTGCCGTCATATCTTTCAAAGAATGAACGGCAATATCCGCTTTTCCCTCGAGAAGAAGAATTTCCAGTTCTTTGATAAAAAGTCCTTTGCCTCCTATCTCAAGGAGAGAGCGATCCAGAATCCGGTCGCCTTTGGTCGTAACCGGAAGAAGTTCTACTTCGATTTGCGGATATTTTTCTTCTATTTTTTTCTGCACATATTTTGCCTGCCAAAGGGCAAGTATGCTTTTTCTGGTGGCAATGACTATTTTATTCTTCAATGAAATTCTCCTTTCTCACATCAAGGCTGAATAAATTGGCCACTGCCTTTTTCCCTGCCGACTCTTTGTCCGTTCCTGCATACTCGTTGAGGCGAATCATAGGTTCCCGCAGCATTTTACGAACGATCATATGTGTCATATGATCAATGATTTTTCTGTCCTCCTCTTTCAGCTCCGGTAATTTCCCCAAAGCACGGCGGAGCTCTCTTTCCCTGATATGTTCCGCTTTATCGGAAAGGGACACCATCACCGGCCGGGTGCTCAGATAGGTAAATCGTTCTTCAATGGAATCGATTTCTTCCCTGATAATAATTTGCGCCCGCTCTGCTTCCCCTTCTCTGAATTTGATATTATTTTCTACAATTTCCTGCAAATCATCGATATTGTAAAGTGTCACATGACATATGTCTCTCACGGTCGGTTCAATATCGCAGGGGACGGCTATATCTATCGCCACAAGAGGTTTATTTTTTCTTTTTACCATTAAGTCGCGGACATCCCAAGACTTGACAATATACTGAGTCGCTCCGGTGGCGGTGATGAATATATCCGTATCTTCCGCAGTTGCAACGGCGTTGTGAAAAGGTACGGTGCTTCCTCCGAATTTTTGTGCCAGTTCCTCCGCCTTTTCCGGATGACGGTTGGTCACCGCCAGTTCTTTCAAGCCCTTTCCCTGTAAATTTTTAACCAGCAGTTCCGCCGCATCACCGGCGCCGAAAACAAGAGCTTTTTTTCCTTCCAACGTTCCCAATACTTTTTCCGCCATTTTAACGGCCGCATAACTGACGGAAACGGCAGATGTAGAGATCCCCGTCTCTGTCCGCACTCTCTTCCCCGTACGGATCGCCCTGTGGAAAAGAGTATTTAATATGGTCCGGGTCGCTTTTTCCGAAAGTGCCAAAGTGTATGCTGTCTTGAGCTGATTCAAAATTTGGCTCTCACCGACCACCATGGAATCAATCCCCGATGCCACTTCGAAAAGATGGCGGATGCATTCTCTCCCTTTATAATAAAAAAGATATTCTTTTTCAATTTCACTGTTTCCCGATAAAGTCAGGAAGAATTTATATAACGCTTTTTCCGATTCTTCATCTTTCAGAACCGCATAAATTTCCGTTCTGTTACAGGTAGAAAGAACGACGGCTTCTTTTATTTCATCGTCTTCACCCAAATGATGCAGGCCGTCCCGGGCACTTTCTTCCCCGATGGCGAATTTTTCACGAATATCTACGGAAACCGTCTTATGATTAAGACCTAAAACCGCTAATACCACGACGTACACACTCCTCTGCTTCGTCTAATTTCCCTTCCGTAACCAACTTCATAACAGGCTCGTCAAATACGCTCTGCCAGAACTTTTCCCTGAGGTCCCCGCTTTGTATCTGACTTTTTAATTCTTCCCTTACCCGGCTGATCCGATCAAGCCACAAATCATACCCTTCCGGAATTTGGCGGGATAACCGGTTTTTCATATATTTCGCCATGGCCGGTGACCGCCCTTCCGTAGAAATTGAAATCATCAGACTTCCCTTTTTCAACCGGGCAGGAATATGGCAATTTCCCGCTTTCGGAAAATCGGCACTGTTATAAAGAAACTTTTTTATTTTTGCTGCTGCTGACAGGAAATCTGCCGCTTCTTTATTTCCCGAGGCAGAAATGACCAAGAAAAAACCGTCTTCTTTTCCCTTATCATAAACTTCGGGTATCCATGAAATACGATGTTCCTCTGCCAGTTTTTGTATGCCTTCGCATACTTCCGGTGCCATCACCGTAACATCCGCTTCCTCTTCCAAAAGTGTTCCTATCTTGCGAAGAGCCACATGCCCGCCGCCGATGACAAGGCAAGGCAGCCCTGACAATTTTATATTCACCGGATACATGTCAGCTCATATTGGAAAAACGTTCTACGGCCTTGCTGAATTTAGCAACCGTTTCTTCCGCATTTCCATTCTCCAGTCCGTCTAAAACACAATGGTGAAGATGTCCTTCCAGCATAATCTGTCCCACTCTGTGAAGGGCGGACTTTGCCGCATTCACTTGCGAAAGCACATCCTCGCAGGGAATATCGGCATCCACCATTCTGTCTATCGCCTGCACTTGTCCGATGATTTTTTTCAAACGTCTGTGCAAATTATCGGCATCCATACATTGTTTCATAATAAAATCTCCTTCTTATTATAAATAAGATCTCACTCCCATGATCATGCTTTTAACCGGCTCAAAACTCTTCCGATGAATGGGGGTGATTCCCAAACGGCGAATCGCTTCGATATGTTCCTTTGTTCCATATCCTTTATTTTCAGCAAACCCGTATCCGGGATATTCCTTATCATAATCTTCCATCAAATGATCTCTGTGCACTTTTGCCACGATCGAAGCCGCCGCGACGGAAGCACTCTTTGCATCTCCGTGTACCATGGACAGTGTGGGAACATTGAAATGGAGAGGCATGGCATCCACAATCACCGCTTCCGGCTTTACTTCCAGACGGCTTACTGCTTTGTACATCGCTTCCATGGTGGCTCGGTAAATATTTACCGCATCGATTTCTTCAGAAGATAAACTGACGATGGAAACTGCCGCCGCTTCTTTTCGGATCTGCTCCGCCAGAATTTCTCTTTTGCGGGGAGCTATTTTTTTTGAATCATTGAGTCCCTCAAAAAAAGTATATGGTTTTAAAATAACGGCAGCCACCGTGACGGGACCTGCAAGAGGACCTCTTCCGACCTCATCGATCCCCGCTACATAAGTCAGCCCCTGCTTATAAAACGCCGACTCCGGTTCGTACATATTTCCCACGCGGAGTCTTTCTTCCGATTCCCGATTGGCTCTTTTCACATAGGCATCAATCAGCTGTCGGACTCCCTTTCGGGGATCTTCCATCAGTTCCGCCAACATTTCTTCAGGCAGTTCAGGCTGCTTCAGCAGTTCTTTTATTTCCGCAATATTCATGATACCTCCGCAGGCACGCCGTCCAAAGTGATTCGTCCCAATTTTCCGCTTCGGAAATCATGGAGAACCGCCGCCTCTGCTCTTCCATAATCGACGGCGCCGCCGGAAAGGAGACAGCCTCTCCTGCGCCCCGCCTGCTCCAAGAGCAGCTGCGGATCGGCATGAACGTCTTCAATCCCGTATTTCTCCTTTATCGCTTCCGGTGCCATGACGGCTAATGTCTTCAAAAGAGACATAACAACGGCGGACGAATCAAAAACATCGCCTGCGATCGCCCCGGTCGCAGCCAATCGAAGTGCCGCTTCCTGATCTTCAAATTTCGGCCATAATACGCCGGGCGTATCTAAAAGATCCAGTCCCTCCGCGAGGCGGACCCATTGCTTTCCTCTTGTATGTCCGGGAGTATTGGCGGTTCTTGTGGCAGCCGTTCCCGAAATAAAATTGATCAATGTCGATTTTCCTACATTGGGAATCCCCAAAATCATGATGCGGGCAGAACGATTCTTCACGCCTCTCCGCTCCCATTTATCCAGTACCGGCTGTGCCGTTTCTCTGATCTCCCGAAGGAGTTTTTTCTTATCTTTCCCGTTATTGCAGCTGACGGAAATGACCTGCCGCCCCTGTTTCTTAAAATACGCTTCCCATGCGGAAGTATCGGAAGGATTTGCCAAATCTGCTTTATTTAAAATAACAATATGCGGTTTTGTTCCCAACAGTTCTTTTATCATCGGATTTGAGCTGGAATAAGGAATCCGCGCATCCAAAAGCTCCGCCGCCACATCGACGGCTTTTAAATGTTCTATAATTATCTTTTTTGTTTTGGCCATATGGCCGGGAAACCATTGTATAAGCATTATATTCCTTTCATACCCTAACAAGGATACCTATCTTATTATTTTAACACATCTTAATAGTTCTGTATGCCGTAAGAAGAGTGATAAAGAAACATATGTTTTTGTCGGAGCTTTTGAAAATCATTCATAAAACATCCGGTTCATTTTTATATTTTATATAAAACAGAAAAATATTTTCTTCCTTAATGTAAAAAATTAATCCTTGTCATTCCATAAAAAAATCACAATCCTTTATGGCACAGGTGCTTCACGAAAGATTGTGACGATTTTGTCCGATTATTATTCTCATAATCACAATGTGTATCCGCATCGGCAACTCTTCCGATCAATAAAATTGTCGGATCAGAAGATATACAAGTGCCGCTACGGCTGCGGTGCTGGGAATGGTCATCACCCATGCGCCGACCATGGAATAAGCAACACTCCAATGAACGGCACGGAAACGTTTCGCCCAGCCTACCCCCATGATAGAGCCGGTTACCACATGAGTGGTCGATACGGGAAGATGAAGAAATGTGGCTGAAAATATAATAAGTGCTGCATTGATATCCGCTGCAAGACCGTTCACCGGTTCCAAACGGAAAATTTTATTACCCACCGTGCGGATAATACGCCAGCCGCCGACACTCGTTCCGAGCGCCATGGCAAGGGCACATGCAATTTTGACCAAAAGCGGCACTTCCAAGGCTTCGATATATCCTCCCGAAAGAAGAGCCAATGTAATGATCCCCATACATTTTTGAGCATCATTGGATCCGTGGGAAAAAGCCATAACCGCAGCAGAAATATTCTGTACATGGAGAGACACATAATTCACTCTCGATTTCCCGATATTTCTGAAAATCATGAATAAAAGTGTCATCACCACATAGCCGCTGCAGATGGCAATGATGGGAGAACCGATGAGTCCCGCCACAATCATCAGAACACCGTGAGAATTAATGGCGCCGGCCCCGTAAGAAATGATGACCGCTCCCAGAACGCCCCCGATCAGTGCATGAGAAGAACTGGAAGGCATACCGATCCACCAAGTAAACAGATTCCATAAAATAGCAGCTGCCATGGCGGCAATCAAAACAGTGGAATCTACCATTTGCGGAGAAACGACAATTTCTCCCCCTATCGTTTTTGCCACGCCCGTAGAAACCATGGCTCCTATAAAATTTAAAACGGCAGACATCAAAATCGCCACCCTGGGGCTCAGCGATCTGGTGGCGATACAAGTGGCAATGGCATTGGCCGTATCGTGAAACCCGTTGATAAAGTCAAAAATCAAAGCAAGCAGGATAACAAGACCTATCGCATAAATATCAGGCATATTTCATGACCACTTCTTTTATCAGGTTTCCTACCGCCTCCGCCTGATCAGCCGTGTCCTCCATTGTTTCCATGATCTCTTTCCAACGGATAATATCTATGGCATCATGACTTCCGTCAAAAAGATTGGAAATGACTTCTCTGTAAATTGTATCGGCTTCACTTTCAAGTGAATTGATTTTTCTTGTCCTCTCCGTCAGTTCCAGCTCATTTTTATCAATATTTTTCAATAGTCGGAAAAGAACGATCAATTCTTCAGACAACTCTACCAATATATCGGCCATTCGCAAAGTTTTTTCCTGTCCCAACCCTGCATGGTAAATGCGAAGGGAAAAAAGGACATCTTTCACATCATCGACACAATCATCCAAATTGCTTGTGAGCAAATAAAAATCCTCTCTGTCAATGGGAGTGATAAAAACATGTTTCATCTTATTCGCCACTTCATGAGTGAGTGTATCCGCCATATGCTCTATCTCCTGCATGTCTTTGGCATGGCGCTCCAACTTTGTCGGATCTTGCAATACCTCCTTGACCATTAAAGCACCTTTATGAAAATGCTCGGCATTTGTTACCAAGAAATCAAAAAACTCTTCATGTTTATTGACCAAACTGAACATGACATACCCTCCAAAAGCCCAAACTTTCCATTATTTTCCTTATCATATTCCATATGTGTAAATTCTGTGTAAAATTTTACTTACATTTACGTTTTAATTTTATACAAAATAAGAAAGATATTCCCTATATTCGTGTATATCTGCCAAAAAGGAATTTTTTTGATTTAACCAAATTTTTACAAATTTAGTGTAGAATAATAAAAGAGATAGAAATTCTCAGGGAGTATAAATTTTTTCAGGGAGGTCATTATGGACGAAGTAAAAATTCAAGAGGAAATGAAAAAATTAAAAGGAACGGAAACGGAAAAAAATCTGTATTCCGCTTTTGCCGGCGAGTCTATGGCGCACATGAAATATACTCTGTTTGCCCAAGAAGCCCGCAAAGATCCTGCCATGTCCGAACAGGTCGCCGATATTTTTGATGAATCCGCCGGCAATGAACGGGCCCATGCAAAAATTTGGTTCTGGCTGGTCGGAGATTTAAAGAAAACCACGGCAGAACATCTCCAAATGGCGGCGGAAGGGGAAAATGAAGAATGGACTTCCATGTATCCGTCATTTGCCGAAACTGCAAAAAAAGAAGGATTCCCCCAGATTGCTTTCCTCTTGAGCAAGATCGGAGAAATAGAAAAACAGCATGAAAAGAGATACAGAATTTTGCTCGCCAATGTAGAAAATGAGAAGTTATTTAAAAAAGACGAAAAGAAATTGTGGATCTGCGCAAACTGCGGTTTTACCTGCGAATCCGTAGAAGCTCCCGTAGAATGCCCCGTATGTGCTCATCCCCGGACTTTCTTTGCCATTAAAGCTGAAAATTATTAAATAAGTCAAAATAAAACCGCCTGTGCAGGCGGTTTTATTTTGCAAAAGCTGCTCTGAACGGAGCAGTTTTTTATTGCTTTTCGGCATCTCTTTCTTTTTCTCTCACCCAAGGAAGTACATCGCCCAAAATGTAAAGCGAACCGCAGATGAGAATAATATCCTTTTCACCGGCTTCTTTTTCGGCTTCTTCCAAGGCGGATATGACACTTTCCGCTTCCGCATGATCTGCCTGAATCTTTTGTTCATCGATCATTTGGCAGATTTCGGCAGCCGTTCTCGTTCTTTCCGTCGGCGCCGTGCAGGCAAATACTTTATCCCCTTTGCGGACAAGCATCTGAATCACCGTTTCCGTTTCCTTGTCTTTCAAAGAAGTAAACACGATGATCCGCCGTTTGTCCGGATACTGTTCTTCCAATGCTTCTTTCAATGCTTCTGCCCCCGATGCATTGTGCGCACCGTCGATGACAAAAGTTTTTCCCCGGATTTCATGAATCTCAAAGCGTCCCTGCCATCTTGCCCG
The DNA here is from genome assembly GCA_900545785.1 of uncultured Dialister sp. Lineage (GTDB taxonomy): Bacteria > Bacillota > Negativicutes > Veillonellales > Dialisteraceae > Dialister. Next base: position 12,663 of record URAA01000022.1, read on the forward strand.
GGCAAGGCCTTCCCGCAGATCATTTTCATTGATTCTGTTGTCGGCTTTTATGACAAGGCTTAGCGCCATGACCGCCACGGCTGCATTGACCGCCTGATGGGCCCCTACAAAAGGAACGAAAATCAGACTTTTTTCCTGCTCCTTCGGTACATCTTTTCTTTTAATAACGACCACTTGACCCGCGCCGTACCTGTTTCTTGTATCAATTTCAAAATCACGGCCATAAAAATATATACGGGATTTTTTATTATGGGCATCCTTTTTCAGTTCTTTCAGTGCCACATGCTGGGCTGCCGTCACAACGGGAACTCCTTTTTTGATGATCCCTGCTTTCTGTCTGGCAATTTCCTGAAGAGTATTTCCCAAGTACTGCATATGATCAAGAGCTACATTGGTAATCACCGATACCACCGGCATAACCACATTGGTGGAATCGTAAAGCCCGCCCATGCCGACTTCCACCACCGCATAGTCTACTTTTTCTTCCCGGAAGACCCAAAAAGCCATGGCCGTTAATATTTCAAATTCTGTCGGTGCTTCTTTGCCTTCTTTCACGACCGCATCCGCCGCTTCTTTGATAACTGTTGCGGCTTTTGCAAAATCTTCCTGCGAAATATCATGGCCCCCGAAGTAAATCCGCTCCGTATAATCAATCAGATGAGGAGAAATAAAACGCCCCACTTTCAACGTCGCATTTTCAAGAACACTGGTAATCATAGCCACTACGCTGCCTTTTCCGTTTGTTCCCGTGACGTGAATGACCTTATAGGATTTTTCCGGATGGCCTGTTTTTTCAAGAATTGCTTCCATCCGGGAGAGTCCCGGCTTGATTCCGAAAGAGGAGAGGGAGTTAAGCCATGAGAGTGTTTCCGTATAATTCATTAAAATCTCCTTTTACCACATTTTATTTTGCTCATTATAAATTTTTCAAGAATGCAAGCCGATCGTTTAAAGATTTCATTTTGCTTTCAAATTCCGCCAGTTTATCCTTTTCTTTTTGGATAACTTCTGCAGGCGCTTTGTCGACGAACCCTTTATTATTCAATTTGCCGGAAGTACGGGCCATTTCTTTCTCCAATGCTTCTTTGCTCTTTTCGATACGTTCTTTTTCTTTTTCCGTGTCGATAAGGCCTTTCAATTCCAAATATACTTCCATACCGGTAACAACAGAGGCCAGTGCATTTTCAGGTTTATCCGATTCGGCGGGAAGAAGGGTGATCTTTTCCACATGTCCCAATTTTTCAAAGTAGTCTTCATTTTTTTCGATGCAATCTTTCAAATCATCCCGGAGCGGAACAATCCGGATATGGCACATTTTGCCGGGCGATACCCGGGCTTCCGCTCTCATATTGCGGACAGCTTTGATGGCATCCATAAGGCGTTCCATTTGTTCTTTTTCTTCCGGGAAACGGAACCGTTCTTCCGCTACCGGCCATGTTGCTCTTGCCAGAGTTTTTCCTTCATGCGGCAAATGCTGCCAAAGATGTTCCGTAATAAACGGCATGAACGGATGGAGCAAAGCAAGCATCCTTGTCAAAGTGTAGACCAATACATATTGGGTTACTTTGCGATCATCATTATGAGCACCGTACAGGCGGGATTTGGCAGTTTCTATATACCAGTCGCAGAAAGAATTCCATGCAAAATTGTAAATAGTGTCCGCCGCAGCTCCCAATTCGTAGCTGTCAAGACTTTCTCCGACCCGGCTTTCCGTAACTGCCAGTTCCTCTAAAATCCATTTGTCCGCCAAGGTCAGTTGTTCTTTTGACGGCACGAAGGAAGGATCATAATCATCCAGATTCATCATCGTGAATTTGGAAGCGTTCCAGATTTTATTGGCAAAATTGCGATTTCCTTCTACTCTTTCATAATAGAAGCGCATATCATTGCCCGGCGTATTTCCCGTTACCAAAGTGAAACGGAGGGCATCGGCACCGTATTTGTCGATAACTTCCAGCGGATCGATACCGTTCCCCAAAGATTTGGACATTTTTCTTCCTTGGGAATCGCGAACCAGACCGTGAATGAATACATATTTGAAAGGAATTTCTTTCATGAATTCCATCGCCATGAACATCATCCGGGCTACCCAGAAGAAAATAATATCATAGCCGGTAACCATGGTTGAGGTGGGATACCACTGATTCAGCACCGGTGTTTTATCGGGCCAGCCCATGGTGGAAAACGGCCAGAGTGCAGAGGAAAACCATGTATCCAGTACATCCGGATCCTGATGAATATGTTTGCTTTGGCATTTCGGGCATACTTCCAAATCAGTGCGGGAAGCCGTCACCTCTCCGCAGTCATCACAATACCAGACGGGAATTCGATGGCCCCACCACAGCTGGCGGGAGATGCACCAGTCATGAATATTTTCAAGCCATTGCAAATATGTACGGGAGAACCGTTCGGGAACAAATTTCGTCTCTCCCGACTTGACGGCATCCATTGCAGGACCTGCCAAGGGTTTCATTTTTACGAACCATTGCTTGGTGGTCAGCGGTTCGATAACCGTATGGCAGCGGGAACAATGTCCTACGGCATGTTCCTTTTCTTCCACCTTTACAAGAAGTCCCGATTTCTTTAAATCTTCGACAATGGCATCTCTGCATTCATAACGGTCCATCCCTTCATATTTTCCCGCTTTTTCATTCATGGTACCGTCTTTATTCATGATGATGATCGTTTCCAGATGATGCCGTTCCCCCACTTCAAAGTCGTTCGGATCATGAGCAGGAGTGATTTTGACGCAGCCGGTGCCGTATTTCATATCAACATATTCATCGGCAATGATCGGAATTTCCCGATCTGTCGTCGGCAGTTTCACCTTCTTGCCGATCAAATGAGCATATCTTTCATCTTCCGGATTCACTGCCACTGCCGTATCGCCGGGGATCGTTTCGGGACGGGTGGTGGCAATTTGTATATAACCGTCTTCGCCTGCTATCGGATAATTGACATACCAAAGATGTCCCATTTCATTTTCATGTTCCACTTCGATATCGGACAGTGCAGTCTGACAGCGGGGGCACCAGTTTGTGATGCGGAATCCTTGGTAAATCAAGCCTTTTTCATAAAGAGAAACGAAAACTTCACGGACGGCGCGGGCGCAAATTTCATCCATAGTAAAACGTTCACGGCTCCAGTCGCAGGAAGATCCGAGACGGCGGATCTGATTTCCGATGGTATTTCCGTATTTTTCCTTCCACGCCCAGACTCTTTCTAAAAACTTTTCGCGCCCCAGATCATATTTCGTCAGCCCTTCTTCGGCTATTTGATTTTCTACTTTGACCTGAGTGGCAATACCGGCGTGATCTTTTCCGGGAAGCCAGAGCACATTATAACCCTGCATTCTTTTATAACGGATTAAAATATCCTGCAGCGTATTATCCAAGGCAT
>URAA01000023.1 GCA_900545785.1 uncultured Dialister sp.
CCGATAAAGAATTTAAAAATCTGATTGAACAAGATGCTTTTTTAGAATATGCGAAAGTGTATGATCACTATTACGGAACTCCTAAAAAGAGAGTTCTTGATCTGATTGAATCAGGTGAATCGGTATTGTTGGAAATTGATATTCAAGGAGCGATGCAAGTCAAAGCAAGATATCCCAAGGGTATATTTGTTTACATTGTCCCACCGTCTTTGGAAACTCTTTCTGCAAGATTGCATGGAAGAGGCACCGATTCGGAAGATGTCATACAGAAGCGCTTAGCTGAGATTACCAAGGAGTTGTCCATGGCGCATAAATACGATTACATAATAGTAAATGATGTCTTGGAAGATGCGGTTTGTAAAGCGTGCGCTATTTTGGAAGCAGAAAAATGTAAATTATCCAGGAATGAAAATCATGTGGAAACGATTTTTCGGCAGTATATAAATAAGGAGGTCCCTTTAAAATGATGTGTTATCCTTCCATTGATGCTTTGGTAAAAAAAGTGGATACCAAGTATACCCTTGTTACATTGGCAGCATTGAGAGCCAGAGAATTAACTGACGGTGCGCTGCCGCTGTTGGATGATACAGGGAAGAAATCCGTCACCTTGGCTTTAGAAGAAATATATAACAACAAAATCAGTTATTCTGAAGACAAGAAATAATAATATATGCCGGCCTATACCGGCTTTTTGAAATTCAAAGAATATATTTTTTGAAAGGATTTCATGATGTTTCAAAATAAACATATCGTTGTAGGTATCTGCGGTGGAATAGCCGCGTTTAAGGCGGCGGGATTGGTCAGTCAGCTTCGTCAGCGCGGCGGCGATGTCCATTGCATAATGACGGAACATGCTTCAAAATTAGTGACACCGATTACATTTGGAGAACTTTCCGGTAATGATGTGACTGTAGATATGTTTTCCAATATTTACAAATGGGATGTAGAACATATTGCTTTAGCAAAAATGGCAGATATCTTTGTTATTGCCCCTGCAACAGCGGACATTATAGGGAAAGTGGCAAACGGGATTGCCGATGATATGCTTTCCACCACTATTATGGCAACGAAAGCCAAGGTCCTTTTTGTGCCTTCCATGAATACGAATATGTATGATAATCCGATTGTACAACAAAATATTCAAAAACTCCGTAACTTCGGATATGAGTTTGTGGAACCTGAAAGCGGACACCTTGCTTGCAATACCGAAGGGAAGGGCCGATTCCCCGCATTGGAAACCATTATGGAGCAGATGGAAAAAATTCTTTTCAGCCGGCATTTATTGAGGGGAAAGAAAATTATTGTAAGTGCTGGAGGAACCAAAGAAAATATTGATCCTGTGCGATATATCGGAAATCGTTCCAGCGGCAGAATGGGATATGCCATTGCCAAGGCGGCAGCCATGGAAGACGGAGAAGTCACTTTGATCAGCTGTACTCAGGATTTACCTGTTCCGAAAGATGTGAATATGATTTATGTTCAAGATGCCCGTGAATTGGATGCGGCAATGAATAAATATTATGAGTCCTCTGACGTGGTCGTTATGGCGGCAGCCGTTTCCGACTACCGTCCTGTCAATCAAGCGAATCAGAAAATCAAAAAAGAAGAAAATGATTCCTTGGATATTAAATTGGAATTGAATCCGGATATTTTATTTGGACTGGGAAAGAAAAAAACACATCAATTTCTTGTCGGCTTTGCAGCAGAAACCAATGATGTAATTAAGCACGGACTCGAGAAAGTAAAAAGAAAAAATCTGGACATGCTTGTAGCAAATGATGTGGCAATGCCCGGGGCAGGCTTTAATGTTCCTACAAATATTGTTTCCATCTTATATAAAGACGGTACAATGAAACAATATCCCAAGATGACAAAAGAAGATTTGGGGAAAATTATTATCGAGAAAATTGTGGAAAAATTATAAGAATTATTTCTTATGTCAATCTTTTATTAATACAACAAGTATGATATAATATCAAAATAACTCATCAAGAGCAGCAGAGGGATTTGGCCCTATGAAGCTGCAGCAACCTTCCCGTATATGGAAAAGGTGCTAATTCCATCAGCAAATGCTGGCAGATGAGAGGTTATCCTCCCTGCGCGGAGGATTTTTTTATTGGATGTATTTATGAGGAGGGCAATATGCCTAAAAAAATGTTATTTACTTCCGAATCGGTGACTGAAGGACATCCCGATAAGATGGCGGATCAAATTTCAGATGCTATTTTGGATGCGATTTTTGAACAAGATCCGAATGGACGAGTTGCTTGTGAAACGATTGTAACAACCGGACAGGCTCATATATTCGGTGAAATATCTACGACTGCAAAAATAGATATTCCTCGGATTGTTCGTAAAACAATTAAAGATATAGGTTATACCGACAGCCGTTACGGACTTGATTGTGATACTTGTGCTATTTTGGTGTCTTTAGATGAACAATCTCCCGATATTGCCATGGGTGTGGATTGCTCTATGGAAGCAAAGAAAAAGCAGATTAATCAGTATGATATAGGCGCCGGAGATCAAGGAATGATGTTTGGTTATGCCTGCAATGAAACGCCGGAATATCTGCCGCTGCCGATTGCCTACGCACATCGTTTATCTCGCCGTTTGGCAGAGGTCAGAAAAACGGGAGAGCTTACTTATCTTCGTCCTGACGGAAAGACACAAGTCACTGTAGAATATGATGACGGCAAGCCGGTCAGAATTGATACTATTGTTATTTCAACACAACATAATCCTGATGTAGAACAGGAAACCATTCACAAGGATATGATTGAACATGTCATCAAAGCGGTTATACCGAAAGAATTTATTGATGATCAAACAAAATATCTTATCAATCCCACGGGAAGATTTGTTATCGGCGGACCTCAGGGAGATGCAGGATTGACGGGAAGGAAGATTATTGTTGATACCTATGGAGGAATGGCTCGTCACGGAGGGGGAGCTTTTTCCGGTAAAGATCCCACCAAAGTGGATCGTTCTGCAGCCTATGCAGCCCGTTATGTAGCTAAAAATATTGTGGCGGCAGGAATTGCTGATAAATGTGAAATTCAATTGGCTTATGCCATCGGGGTGGCAAAACCGGTTTCTGTTTTTGTCGATACTTTCGGAACGGGAAAAATTGATGATGAAACAATAGTTTCTTTAATAGAAAATAATTTTGAACTTCGTCCGGCAGGAATTATTGATATGCTTCATTTGAGACGTCCCATTTATAAACAAACGTCCGCATACGGACATTTTGGAAGAACGGATATAGATTTGCCTTGGGAGCACTTGGATAAAGTAGAAATATTGAAAAAAGAAACAGGATTATAATTTAAACAGTATAATGATAAATATAAAGGTACTACAGGTGATGTTGCTGTAGTATTTTTATATTTAATTTTATAGATGTGATATAATAAACAATACAAATATTTTATAATGTAAAAACTAGAGTTATAAAAGATATTTTGCGTAAGGGGCGTGAACATTGGAAACTGTTGCTGAAGTGCTTATTAATCGGCCGTCCAAACATTTAAACAGAACTTTTTCTTATAAAATACCTCCCGAACTTAAAAATATCGGTCCCGGATGGCGTTGCATAGTTCCTTTTGCAGGAAAATTGGAAGAAGGTATTATTATTTCCTGTCATGAGGAAGATATAAAAAATATATCTTATAAAATACTTAATATTCATTCGGTGTTGGACTCTTTTCCTTGGTTCAGCGAAAAGATGATGAAGATTGCATTTTGGATTTCTCAATATTATATGTGTACCTATATTGAGGCTCTTCGATTGTTTCTGATTGATAAAAAAGGAATTAAAACTTCTGTTTATTATCAAATTTTATGGGATCGGGCAGAATCCGTGGAAAATATAGCAGGACTGGTTGACACTTCTGTTTCTGTTATATCCGAGGAAGATGCATCTGTCATCTGGGGAAAAGAATTAATCTCTGATTATGTAAAAAAAGGGTTTTTGATAAAATCAGAATCATTGACTGCCGTCCATAAACAACCGCTGAGCAAGTGGATGGAAGTATGTCATCCGACGGAAACAGAAAGTTTGTCAAGAAGTCCCAAACAAAGAAAATTGGCGGAATATGTGGATGGATATAAAGAAATAGAAGTATCGCAATTGATAAATTCGGGGTTTTCATCAGCTGTTATCAAATCTTTTTGTGAAAAAGGTTTCGGCCGTCTTTTTTATAAAAAAAAGGATACCGTTTCTTTAATCGAAGAAGAAATAGTTGACAGAGAAATAAAACTTACGGAAGAACAGGAACAGGCGATACAAACAATTTCTGATTCCATAGATAAGAAATCTTACGAAGGAATTTTGCTTCATGGGATCACCGGCAGCGGGAAAACGGAAATATATCTTCGCGCCGCCCGGCATGCACTGTCCCTTGGCGGATCTGTTTTGATTGAAGTGCCTGAAATTGCTCTTACAACCCAAATGGTCTCTTATTTTGCAAAGTGTTTCGGTGACAAAGTTGTCTTTATGCACAGCAATTTAAGTAAAGGGGAAAGATATAATAACAGACAGCGGATTGCTAATGGAGAAAGCAACATCATTATCGGTTCTCGTTCCGCTTTATTTATGCCTTTTAACAATTTAAAACTGATTATTATTGATGAAGAATATGATTACTCCTATAAGCAAAGCGACGGGCCTCGATATAACGGAAGGGATGTGGCCAAGTTTATGGCGGTGACTTATGGGTGCCCAATCGTATTGGGGGCGGCTACGCCTTCTGTTTCTACCTATTATGCAGCCCTGCAAGGTAAGATTAAACTGATAGAGCTTACACATCGCATCCATGACACACCGCTGCCGAAAATTTATTTGTGTGATATGAGAGATGAATATCGAAAAGGTCTTGAAAGTAATTTGTCCGAATCGTTAATCAATCTGCTCCATCAAACCATAAAAAATAAAAAGAAAGCAATCCTTTTATTGAACCGACGAGGATTTGCCACCACACTCATGTGCGAAAACTGCGGGCATATATTTAAATGCCCTCATTGTGATGTTTCTTTGGTTTACCATAAAGATACACAACGATTGAAGTGTCATTATTGTGAAAATTCCTTTTCCGTTCCGATGATGTGTCCGAAATGCAGATCTGAAAAGATTTTATTCTTGGGCAAAGGAACGCAGCGCATAGAAGATGATTTGAAGAGGGTACTGCCTGAAGCGAAGTGTCAGCGCTTTGACATAGACAGTACCGCCGGAAAACATGAAGCCTCCCGTATACTGAATGATTTCAGAAACGGTAAATTTGATATTTTATTCGGGACACAAATGGTGGCCAAGGGACATGATATTCCCGATGTTGAAACGGTAGGTATTATAGCGGCGGACAATATATTGAATATGCCTACTTATCTGGCAGCGGAACAAACTTTCAATCTGATCACTCAATGTGCGGGACGGGCAGGAAGGGACAGAGAACAGGGACAGGTTATATTACAGACTTTTAATCCCGAACATTATGCTATCCAAGCGGCGGCACATCAGGACTATAAAGAGTTTTATAAAAATGAAATAGAATTCAGAAAATTATTGAATTATCCGCCATTTGTCCGCATGATGAAAATTACCTGTTTTAATAAAAATGAAATGAAAGCGAAGGAACAAGCAGAGAAGATTTATAAATGGTTTCTCAGAAATATAAGCAGAGCCGTTCCTTCCGTCACAACAACTCCGCCTTATGAAGAATCGATAAAAAAGATCAGAGATTATTATTACATTTCTCTTTTAATTAAGGGAAAGGATTTGTCAAAACTGAAAATGCTTATGAGAGAATCAGCTCTCTTTCAAGAGAATGCTATAATTATAGATGTAGATCCTATATAGGATAAAGAAAAAGTAAGGAAGATAAAAATGAGTGAAATTATAAAAGCAGGAAATCCTATTTTAAAAGCAGTGGCAAAACCGGTTGTTACTTTTGATAAAAAATTAAAATTTTTAGTAAACACCATGAAAAAAACGATGTATGAATCTGATGGAGTAGGCCTTGCTGCACCACAGATTGCAGTTTCTCAAAGAGTTTTTGTAGCAGATGATGGAGAATCCGGGTTTGAAGCATACATAAATCCCGAATGGACACCCGATGGGGATGAAATGGCAAGTGATACGGAAGGCTGCCTTTCTGTACCCGATTTGTACGGTGAAGTCGAACGTTATGAAAAAGTTACCGTCAAATATTTTGATATACACGGCAGGAAAAAACAAAAAAAGGCTTCCGGTTTATTAGCCCGGTGCATACAACATGAAACCGACCATTTGAATGGGATTTTATTTATTGAAAAAGCAACTACACTTCATAAAGGAAAAGGATCAAATGAAGAATCCGTATAAAATCGTTTTTATGGGAACACCGTCATTTGCGGCAAAATCTTTAGATATGCTTTGCAGAAGAGACTATGTACCGGTTGCTGTCTATACTCAGCCGGATAAAGTTAACGGGAGAGGGAAAAAGATCACCTTCTCTCCGGTAAAAGAACTGGCGATAAAAAATAATATTCCCGTTTATCAGCCGATTACATTTAAAGATGAAGCGGTAATTGACGAATTAAAAAAAATAAAGCCCGACATCATTATCGTGATTGCTTACGGGAAAATATTGCCCGGAGAAGTTATAGAAGCTTCCCGATATGGAGCGATCAATGTACATGCCTCTCTTCTTCCCGAATATCGCGGTGCTGCTCCCATACAGAGAGCCGTTATCGACAGAAAAGAAAAAACAGGTATCACGATTATGAGGCTGGATTCCGGAATGGATACCGGTGATATCGTGACGATGGCAGAAATAGAAATAGGGAAACATATGACGGCAGGAGAATTATTTGATGCTCTTTCGCTCTTGGGCGCCGAAGAATTGATTCATGTTATGGATGATTTGCCGGAGGCATTATCTAACGCAGTCCCTCAGAATCACGAAAAGGCAACTTATGCGGAAAAAGTCACAAAAGATATGGGTCATATAGATTGGTCCAAGCCTGCGATTATTTTAGATGCTTTAATCCGCGGTATGTATCCCAATCCCGGGACATATACTTTTTTCAGAGGCAAACGGATCAAAATTCACAAAGCTTTTTATAAGAGTTTTGATACTTCCTCTTATACGCCGGGCGATGTTGTTTCCGTTAAAGATGGAAATATAGGTATTGCCGCTTCTGACGGAATTATTTATATCACAGATCTTCAGCCGGAAAATCATAAACAGATGAAAGCGGCAGATTTTATCAATGGATATCAGGTGAAAGAGAATGACCGGTTCGTCTTCTGAAAAAATTAAATCTGCAAGACTCTTTGCTTATGAAGCTTTATTTCAAATTTTCGAAAAAGACGGTTATACAAATCTAATCATTCAAAATATACTGCGTAAATTCTCTCTGAAGAAAGAAGAAAGGCATCTTCTGACAGAGTTGGTTTACGGTGTTTGCCGAAACTATAACTATTTATTGTGGGTGATCGGGCAATTAAGCAGCCGGCCGATAAAAAAAATAGATCCTGCAGTACGCATTCTTCTCTCGCTCGGATTATATCAGTTGATTTATTTGGATAGGATACCGGAATCGGCAGCGGTCAATGAAACCGTAAAAATATCTAAAAAAGTCACTCATTTAGGAAATTCCAAATTTATCAACGGAATACTTCGAAATTATATAAGAAATAAAGATAATTTTATATTGCCCCAAAAAGAAGAGAACCTCTCTTTGTATTATTCCCTTGTCTATAATGTTCCCGAATGGCTGGCTAATCGTTGGATTCGTGAATGGGGAGAAAAGAAGACAGAGGAAGTATTGATTGCTTTCCAAAAAACGCCTCTGTTATGTATCCGTATTAATACATTAAAAACGACAACCGATGAAATAGAAAAGATCTTTATGGCCAAAGGAATTTCTTTCCGAAGAGTGCCTTATTTAAAGGATGCACTCATTGTCCGCGAAGGAGCAGATTTAATTTTTAATGATTTATTAAAAGAAGGCTCTATTTATATACAGAATCCATCGTCCATGGCGGCTGCCGTGATTCTCGGAGCGCAAGAAAACGAAAAAATACTGGATATGTGTGCAGCTCCGGGCAGTAAAACCACTTATATTGCATCTATGATGAATAATAAGGGAGCTATTGACGCTTGGGATCTGTATCCTCATAAAATTCAATTGATTGAAGAAAATGCGAAGCGTCTTGGGATATTCATTATTCATGGAGAAGCAAGAGATGCTACGCAGCCTTTTTCTGCTTTATATGGTACGTATGACCGTGTTTTATTGGATGCCCCCTGTTCAGGACTTGGGGTTATCGGTCACAAACCGGAAATCCGATGGAAACGAAGAGAATCAGATCTGTCTGAATTCCCTGCAATTCAACAAAAACTTTTGGAAGAAGCATCTCATTATTTAAAGGCCGGCGGAATTTTGGTTTACAGCACTTGTACATTAAACAGAGAAGAAAATGAAAATATTGTTGAAGCGTTTTTGGCTTCTCATTCTGATTTTGAAAGTACAAATTTTGAGATAGATACCTTGGGAGAATCGAAGAACGGGATGATGACACTTTGGCCGGATGATCAGGAAAGAGACGGCTTTTTTATAGCAAAATTAAGAAGGACTCACGATGAAACGTAATATTTGGGGAATGAATCTTCAGGAAATGGAAGAATGGCTTATCCGCAATAAATTTCCCGGATTCAGAGCGAAACAACTTCGGGATTATTTGTATAGAAGATATATATTTTCTTTCGATGAAATGCAGCAATTCCCGCTTTCAATGCGTAACTGGTTGAAAGAAAATGCCTGTATCGAAAAGCCGGAAGTTATCAACCGTATTCAATCAGATGACGGTAACACCACTAAATTATTGCTGAAAATGAACGACGGCTCTTTGGTTGAGACAGTCTGTATGCATCATAACTATGGAAACTCAATTTGTGTATCCTCTCAGGTGGGATGTGCCATGGGATGCATTTTCTGTGCTTCCGGCTTAAAAGGATTGGAGCGAAATCTTACAGCGGGAGAAATTTTATCTCAGATTTATGCATTTATTGAGATTTATGGCATATCCGTTCATTCCGTAGTTATCATGGGAGCAGGCGAACCGCTGACAAATTATGAAGAAGTGCTGAAGTTTCTCCGCCTGATAAATGATAAAGAATTATTAAATATCAGCTATAGAAATATGACCTTGTCTACTTGCGGTATCGTTCCCCAAATTTATCGATTGGCAGAAGAAAATATTCCCGTTACTTTAGCCGTTTCTCTTCACGCCCCTAATGATGAAATCAGAAATAAATTACTTCCCATAAGTAAAAATTTTAAAATTGAGGATGTAATCAGAGCAGCTTCCTATTATTTCAAAACGACAAAACGGCGTGTTACGTTTGAATATATTCTTATTAAAGATATCAATTCGAGTGTAGAAAATGCAAAAGAACTTTGCCGGCTGGTAGGGAAACTTCCTTGTCATTTTAACTTGATTCCCGTAAACGGAACGGAACATATCAAGTTGTATCCGCCGGAATGGAAGGAGATTCGAAAATTTCAAGATGTTTTGATTGAACATGGGAAGGAAACCACCGTAAGAAAACAAATGGGTGATGAAATACAGGCTGCCTGCGGACAACTGAAACGACGCTATCTCAGCAAGGAAGGTTAGTGTTTTCCCTTTATTGACGGTATTTTTTTAAAATGCTACTATAAAATTATTAAGCACATAAATAAAAATTTTTATACGGGGTAAGTATATTTTTATGTTTATTACCTATGGAGATTCACGTATCGGTTTGGTGCGTAAGGCCAATGAAGACAGCATTTCCGACTGTATAGGTCCGTTTTTTATTTTAGCTGACGGCATGGGCGGATATGTAGGGGGAAAAGTGGCCAGCAGTCTTGCCGTAGAAAGTGCAAAAAAATATCTGAATAACATTTCTCTAAAAGACATTTCGGAAGAAACTCTTAAAGAGTCAATTTTACTTGCCAATCGCATGATTCTCGAGAAAAAAGCCAAAAATGAAGATCTTTCCGCCATGGGAACGACCATGATTTCTGTAGTGATTCATGATGGAAGTTTAAGCTGGGCACATGTGGGTGACAGCCGTTTATATATTTACAGCAAAGGAAAACTGCAGCAAATCACGACAGATCATTCATTTGTTATGGAATTGCTTGCCCGGGGAAAGATAACGGAAGAAGAAATGGCCGTTCATCCGAGAAAAAATGAAATCACTCGTGCGGTAGGAATTAAGCAAGATTTAGAAGTGGACACGGGAACCATTTCTTTAAAGAACGGTACTTTGGTATTAATTTGTACAGACGGATTAACAGGGATGATCTCCGAGGAAGCCATTTCGGACATTTTATCGGGATATGAATATCAAACAAAAGAAGATCTTGCCAAATGCGGAGAACAGCTGTTTAATGCGGCTTATGCCGAGGGTGCTAAGGATAATATATCGTTGATACTTATTGATTACTGGAGCAGGGAAAACGGAGAATAAGAATGATCGGTAAAATACTTGATGAGCGCTACAAACTGGAAAAGAAAATCGGATCCGGCGGTATGGCGGATGTATATATGGCAAAGGATTTGCTGTTAGACAGGATTGTAGCCGTAAAAATTTTACACAGCAGTTTCGGAGAAGACAATGATTTTATTGTACGTTTTCGTCATGAAGCTCAATCCGCGGGAAAACTGACACATCCGAATATTGTAGGTATTTACGATGTAGGCAACGATCAGGGCGTGCATTATATCGTCATGGAATATGTCGAAGGCATTACACTGAAACAATACATTCAGACACATCCCAATATTCCTATCGATACGACGGTACGAATTGTCATTGAAATAGGAAATGCTTTGGAAGTGGCTCATGAAAACGGTATTGTTCATTGTGATATCAAGCCTCATAATATTTTGCTGACTGAAACGGGAAAAGTTAAGGTTACTGATTTCGGAATCGCCAGAGCAATTAATTCCGGAACCGTTATTGATAAAAGATCCATGCTGGGTTCTGTTCATTATTTGTCTCCGGAACAGGCGGCAGGTGATAAAATTACGGAAAAAGCCGATATTTATTCTTTAGGTGTTGTTCTGTATGAAATGCTTACTCATCATCTTCCTTTTGAAGGTGAAACTGCAGTCAGTATTGCTTTACAACATATGCGCGGGGAAGTGCCCCGGCCTTCCAAGCTTAATCCTGCCATTTCTCCGATGCTGGAAGAATGTATTTTAACGGCTCTTCAAAAAGATCCGGAGAAAAGATACCATTCTGTTTCTGATTTTATTTCCGAACTAAAGATGGCACAGGGGTTTACTACATCAATTTATAAACCGGCACAGCCTGATTTTGCTGCAATGGCCAAACCTCTTTCGCAGGGAACCACAAAAATACCAAGGACTAAAAAAGAAAGTAAATTAAGCAGTTTTATTACTGCATTGCCGCAAAAATATATTTGGATTGCCATGGTGTCTCTTTTTGTTATTTGCTTTGCCTGGGCATTCTTCAGTTTTGGAAATTTTTGGAGTTCTGAAAATATCGATGTTCCTTCTCTTGTAGGAAAGCCGGTGGAGGTTGCTGAGAAGACATTAAAAGAAATGAATCTGAAAGTTTCCGTTGATGAAATTGTAAGTGATGATATTCCTGCCGGACAGGTTATTTCTCAAACACCGGTAGCCGGTGCCAATGTGAAAGCGCAAAGGATCATTCATTTGACGGTCAGCAAGGGCGGTGCGGCCATTCTTATTCCGGATCTTAAAGGATTATCATTGGAGCAGGCAAAAGACAGATTGGATAAATTAGGGCTAACCCTCGGTGCCATCGAAAATGGCAATGATGCATCTCAGCCGTCAGAAGTTATTATTTCTCAAAGTCCGCAGGTATCTCAAAAGGTAAATAAAGGAACGCAGGTTAATATTGTCATAAATATGAAACAAGCCGTAAAAGTGCCTAATTTGGTCGGGATGACAATAGCGGAGGCAAGACTCTCCCTGACTGCTGCAAATATGTCACCGGGGAAAATATCCTCTTTGGACGGCGTTACGGCTGATGATTCGACTGCCGTTGTAGTATCTCAAACTCCGGCAGGCGGAATATCCACTACAGATACAACGGTTGACCTTACGATTGCAAAAAAAGACAGAGCTCAAAAAAAGAGCGGCAGAGTAAACATCACAATTCCTAAAACCGGAGGAACTCGCCATGTGATTATTAATGTCACTGACGATAACGGAAAATCCGTAGCTTACGATAAAAGAGTTCAAGCCGGGGATAATGTCAGTGAAACTGTAGAAGGGATAGGAAAAGTAAGAGTACAGGTGTTGATTGACGGTAATGTGGTTCAAGATGGGGAACTGTAATTTATGCAGGGAATTGTCCTAAAGAATCAAAACGGATATTTTACTGTTTCCGGGAACGACGGAAATTTGTTACTTTGTCGTTCAAGAGGCCATTTAAAGAGGGAAACGGATATACTTGTCGGCGATTTTGTTGAATATGAAACGAATGGAGAAACAGAGGGAATCATTGTAAAAGTATATTCTCGTAAAAACCAATTATATCGGCCGCCTGTGGCCAATATCGATCAAATTGTACTTGTTTCTTCTATTCGCACTCCGGATATCAATCCCTTTCTGCTGGATCGTATGATTCTGCTGGCAGAAAATGCGGATATGACCCCGATCATTTGTATCAGCAAATACGATTTGGCTGAAAATGAATCCGATCGTCTTTGTGCGGAATATAAAAAAGCCGGATATATATCTTTATGTACTTCGTTGGTCACGCATAAAGGAGTGGACGAACTGAGAGCATATCTTCAAGGAAATGTTGTTGCTTTTTCCGGTCCGTCAGGTACAGGTAAATCCAGCTTATTAAATCTTCTGTTAAAAGAATCTTATTTCAAATCGGGGGAAGTCAGTAAACATACAGGACGCGGTAAAACTACAACACGTCATGCAGAATTGGTCAAATTTGACGGAAATTCATATCTGATGGATACACCGGGCTACACATTTCTCGAAATCGAACGATTGAATGCGGATGATCTGGCTTTCTTATTTAAAGAATTCAGACCGTATATAGGGAATTGCTACTTTAATGATTGCCGGCATTCATCTGAGCCGGGATGTATGGTAAGAAAGGCAGTAGAAGAAGGCATGATTGAAAAAAGGAGATATGAATCTTATATTCTTATCCTGGAAGAATTGAAAAATAAGAAAAAGTATCGATAGTTAATAGCAGGAGGTTCATATGAAAATAGCACCGTCGATGCTCGCCGCCGATTTCGGTAAACTGGCGGAAGAATTAAAAGATATTGAACAGGGAGGAGCAGATCTGCTGCACTTAGATGTAATGGATGGATCTTTTGTTCCGAACATTTCCTATGGACCGCCTGTTATTGAATCTATACGGAAATATACAACATTACCTTTTGACGTACATCTCATGGTTTATCATCCGGAAAACTATTTTGATGTATTGCAAAAAATAGGTGTGGATATGATTTCTTTCCATATAGAGGCCGCAGTTCATACGGATCGCATTATTAATGACTTAAAATCAAGAAACATAAAAGCCGGAATTGTTTTAAATCCGGGTACATCTGTATACACCATCGAAACAATATTGCCGCTTTTAGATTTTATACTTATCATGTCGGTAAATCCCGGATTCGGCGGACAAAAATTTATACCTTATGTTTTAGATAAAATAAAAGAGTTAAAAACGCTGATGAAAGAAAAAGAAGTAAATATTCCTATTGAAGTTGACGGTGGGATTTCTTCATCCAATGCCGGTTTATTGAAAGAAGCCGGCGCCGATATTTTAGTTGCCGGTTCTTCTGTATTCGGAAAAACAGACCGAAAGAGTGCAATTCAGCTTCTTCGAGGATAAATTTATATAAAAAAACCTGTATGATGGAGCAAAAGAACATACAGGTTTTTGTTTTGCCCGATTTTATTGTACAATAAATCATATGAGTTATGATTAAAAGATAGTAGAAATGCTATTTATAAAAGGAGAATAAAGAAAATTGATAAATACAAACTCAATTGCCCATTATTTGAATCCGAAAGGAATCAGAATTACCGTAGCCGATGTATCTGATGCGGCTGCTAAAATACAGGAGATTCATCAATTACCCGAACTGACCGCCTCTATCATGGGAAAGATATTGGCAGGAACGGCTGCATTAGCCACCGATTTTAAAAACCATGAAGGGGTGAGTCTGCAATGGAAGACAAATTCTGTTTTAGGAACCATTCATACGGATGCTTATGAAGGAAGCTATGTCAGAGGATTTGTTGATCATGCAGATGAAGGATTGGATATTACGGAAGAAAATGAAAAAAACTTAGTGAGTGCTGCCGGCGCCAAGCTGACGGTCACTCGTTATTCACTCCTTAAAATGCCTTATAACAGTACGGTACTTTTAACTGATGGTAATATTTCTCAATGCTTTACTCAATATATAGAACAATCAGATCAAACCTTATCCTTTGTAGGAACAGAAGCAAAAATATCCCCAGAGGGTAAAATTATTCGGGCCGCTGCCTATATAGCACATTTACTACCAGAAGGTGACAAAGAATCTTTCTTATCTGTTTTGAAAGAAGGACCGTATTTCATATTTACCGATGATTCTGATAAATCAATACATAGTTTATTAGAATCAAAAGAATTTGCCTTGTTGACTTCTTCTCCTGTTTCTTTCAGATGCACTTGTTCGGAAGAAAGAATAAAAAATTCTCTTATGTCTTTACCGGAAGTTGAAAAACAAAAATTATCAGAAGATGAAAATATTGAAATCTTTTGCCATTATTGCGGAAAATCTTATAAAATTTTCAGAGATACTTTTAAAAGCTGGCTTTCAAACGAGGGAGGTCATATTCAATGAGCAAATTAGCTTTTATCGGGGGAACGGGCGTATATGATCCGGGGATCCTTGATCATGTAGATTCGGAAATGATAAATACCAGATCGGA
>URAA01000024.1 GCA_900545785.1 uncultured Dialister sp.
GTCTGTCTGTCTGTCTGTCTGTCTGTCTGTCTGTCTGTCTGTCTGTCTGTCTGTCAAAATTGTCTTGCCCGTTGCTGCATATGTCAAGAGGGCATCACGATAATATTCATACTGTTTTTGACGAGCTTCGATCTCCGCAGGAAGACCGATATTTAAATCCGAACAGAAGGATTCAAAATTATCAAGGACGTTCACCAATCTCTGCTGTACCTCAAGAGGAATCAATGGAAAAGCAAACTTAATAAATTTTTTCATATCAACCGATGCAAAGTTTCCTTGATTCAGACATTTCTTGCAGTAGTCATCAAGCTTAAAGCAGTAATAATATAAGAACTTTATATCGAACACATCTTTGTACTGCTCTTTGAGCATCAGATATGTAAAACGCTGGTTCGCCAACGAAGGAACTGTAATCAGAGCATGTTCTCCAATCGTGGCAGATGTAGCAACAATTATCGAATTGGCAGGAAACGGACTTCCCTTAACTGCACTTTCTGATACATATTGCAAAGCAGATGAGAGAATTCTTCCATTTTCTCGGATATCTTCCATTCTGAACCACGGTATAGTTCCCTTTTCCCAAAATTTCGGGTTGCTTTTGGAGGGTGTGTATCCATTTCTGGTATTAAACAACTCAGACAAAGTTTTATATTCCACTCCGTTTGGGCACATTTTTTCTATCAATTCATCAAACTTGCCCATATTTCCACCTCGGTCATTACCGTAGGTCAGCAGCTTATCTCTATAAAATTCATACTGCTTCCTCCGAGCTGTAAGCTCGGCTGTAAGCTCGGCTGTAAGTAACGTGAAATTGTCCAGAATCCGGACAATTTCGCGTTGTACCTCCAGAGGAGGTACAGGGAGTTTAAAGTTTCTCCATGTGTCGTTATTTATGTTATTTATTGTGCTGCTACTCGCTCCAGAAACTTTTTTAAGATGACGTTTAAACATTGACCCGGTAAGAATATGGAACATAAACGAACTTTGCATAATATCCTGTTTTGTCCGAATAACGCCCATAAAGCCACCGTAGGTATAATTCATATTTTTTGATATATAGGCGACTTTTCCTATGTGTTCTTTGCTTCCGCTTCCCGCACAAATAAGTATGTCGCCTTTTTTTAGCATTTGCGAATCTTTAACATGTACTTGCCGACTAATGACCTTTACATCGTCAAAATTTAATGTATTAGAGGACAGGGTAATGTTATTAGCTCTAAGTAGTTTGTAACCATCACCACCATTATTTATTTCCTGTCCTTTGCCATATGTTACACCACGCACATATTGGGCAACTTCATAAAATCGTTTATATTCCACTCCGTTAGGACACAGTTCCTTTATCAATTCATCGAGCCTGCTCATTAATTCTCTTCACCGCCTTTTTCCAACAGCTTTTTCACTTCCTTATCAAAATCAGAAGTTATCTTTTGCGTCTTGTTAAATTCTACATATTCCGCAGTAGCTTTTTCTTTTGCCATTCTACCGGAAACTTTTCCCTTATCCTGCAAGATCTTGTATTTACGAAACGCAAGGAACTCATTCACACTGGCAGCAAATTCTTCCATAGTAAACGTATTTTCTCGTTCTATCAAATCTTCAATATAATCAAAATATCCTGTTACTGCTCGTTCCAGTTGCCTGATTTGTTTTTCTTTCAAATAATTTTTAGCAATCAACACATCTGATTTTAAAATGCGACCTTCCGGAGCATATTTCCATGTAGTCAGCCCCATATTCTCCTTCATTCTATCCGCTTTTGTATAAATAATTTCTGCCGCAGTTTGTCCTGCGATAGCATAGTGAAATTTATTTTGCACCATCGCATAAAATTCATGAGTAACCTGCGCATCCTTGTCATAGTCGATACTACATTCTGCAAAAATATCCGTAATCTGCTGCCAAATACGACGCTCGCTGGCACGGATGGAACGAACTCTTTCCAGTAACTCACGGAAGTAATCCCTTCCAAAAGCGGTTTCCCCTTGCTTTAAGCGTTCATCGTCCATAGCAAAGCCTTTAATCATATATTCTTTCAGAACGCTTGTTGCCCACATTCTAAATTGAGTTGCTCTGCGAGAATTGACTCGATAACCTACGGAAATAATTGCATCAAGATTATAAAAATTTTGTTCTCTTTTTACTTGGCGATTGCCTTCTTGTTGAACTATTTCCATTTTGGAAATAGTTGATTCCCTCACCAATTCTCCTTCGTCAAAAATATTGGATAAGTGCTTAGATATAGCAGGAACATCCACACCAAAGAGTTTTGCCATTGATTTTTGTGTCAGCCAAATTGTTTCATCACCGATGGCAGCATTTACCGAGATATTTTCATCCGCAGACCGGTACATTAAAAATTGGAGTTCTCTGGTCATGCTTCCACCTCCCGACTGTTGTCAGGCAGGTCGATTTCTGTGATGATTTTATCGATTTCTTCACGGAGTACCTGCTCACGGGCAACGATTTCCCTGATTTCCGCATTTAACTTTACGATATCTATTTTTTCTCTTGTATCCTCCGCCTCCACATAGGTGGACACGGAAAGGTTATAGTCATTTTCTGCCACTTCTTCATAGCTTGCCGGATACGATATATGTTCGATTGTCTCACGTTTGGTGAAAGTGTCTACGATGTAGCGGATATTCTCCGTT
The DNA here is from genome assembly GCA_900545785.1 of uncultured Dialister sp. Taxonomy (GTDB): domain Bacteria; phylum Bacillota; class Negativicutes; order Veillonellales; family Dialisteraceae; genus Dialister. Next base: position 2,655 of record URAA01000024.1, read on the forward strand.
GTCAGCTTGTTTTGGTTCGTCACCTTGATACATTCCTTTGTTGCATCCATGAAAAGAATCGTATTGTCTCTTTTATTCTTTTTCAATACCATGATGCAGGTGGCGATGGACGTGCCGAAAAACAGGTTGCTCGGCAGCTGAATGATGCAGTCTATATAGTTATTGTCTACCAGATATTTGCGGATTTTCTGTTCTGCTCCGCCGCGGTACATAATGCCCGGGAAGCATACGATGGCAGCCGTGCCGTTGGAAGCAAGCCATGAAAGGCTGTGCATGATAAATGCCATATCTGCTTTGCTCTTTGGCGCAAGTACCCCGGCAGGAGAAAAACGGGGATCATTGATGAGAAGTGTATTTCCATCGCCTGCCCATTTAATGGAATAGGGCGGATTGGATACGATCAATTCGAAAGGTTCATCATCCCAGTGCTGCGGACTGGTCAGTGTATCATCACAGGCAATACTGAATTTATCAAAACCTACATCATGCAAGAACATATTGATCCGGCAAAGGTTGTAGGTCGTGATATTGATTTCCTGACCGTAGAAACCGTTGCGGACGGCATCCTTACCGAGCACTTTCTCCGCCTTGAGGAGGAGGGAGCCGCTGCCGCAGGCGGGATCGTATACTTTATTGATTTCTGTTTTTCCCACCGTGCCGAGACGGGTCAGCAGCTCCGATACGTCGGCAGGCGTAAAGAATTCACCGCCGGATTTCCCTGCATTTGAAGCATACATGGTCATGAGATATTCATAAGCATCACCGAAAGCATCGATTTCATGATCCTTTACGTCACCGAGCTTCATATCGGCAACACCGTTCAGCAATTTTTCGAGCCTTTCATTCCGTTTGGCTACGGTAGGGCCCAGCTTATTGCTGTTTACATCAAAGTCATTGAATAAACCTGCAAAGTCGCTCTCCGCTTCGCTGCCCTTTGCAGATTCTTCTATATGGCTGAACACATGCTCTAAAGTTTCATTCAAATTTTCATCATTCGCAGCATTGGCACGAACGTTGCAGAAGAGTTCGCTGGGAAGAATGAAAAATCCTTTTTCACTCACCAATCCTTTTCGACCTTCTTCGGCTTTTGCATCAGATATCTTTGCATAATCGAAATCGGACTCCCCTGCAGCTCTTTCACCTTCATTGACATAGTTGCAGAGGTTTTCTGAAAGATAGCGGTAGAACATGGTACCGATAACATAAGTCTTAAAATCCCAACCGTCGACGGCACCGCGCAGATCGTCTGCGATCGCCCATATGGCACGATGAAGCTCGTCCCGTTCCTGTTCTTTTTTGGTATCAATCATTTTTCTCCTCCGCTCTATCTTCAAGCCCTGCCTCTTCCAAAACCGGATGATCCGATTCGTTTGAAAGGCAGCACCTTATATTTTCATCGATTCCTTTTTTCTATAATAGTATAACATTTCCGTCTATTTGGATACTGTATATGAAAGATTCACCGCAAATAAAAATCCCCCGGAGCTGTTCTCCAAGGGGAATGATTGGGAAAAAACGTAACTGATGCGGCAACACTGCCTTTTTTATTCTTCAAACTTTTCCTCGACATTAAAAATGACTTCACAATCGCAACCGGCACCATTTTCTTGCAAAAATTCTAATACTTTTTGCCCGTCTGCATTTTTATCTTTCAGAAATTCCTTTGTTAAAGAAAAATCATGATTGCACGCTACTGTTTCCGATTTATCATTGAGGTAATCAAATAATTCATAAAACAGCTGCCTTTCCATCGGCAGACTATCCTCGAAAATTTTTTCTTGTGCATTTTTATATTCATCCGTCAATTTTTTCTTATACGCTCTATCCGTCATGCGGTTCCTTTCATTCCAATTTATAATTCATCTGATATGATCTCACGCCATTTCCTTGCATTTTCAGAATTACTGTCTATCGGCGTTGTATGATTATTTGTAAAAACTTCCCACTGCCAATCTTCACCGCCTGCACAACCGACTTTTATATATTCTTCCAAGAATTTTGTAAACGAATTTGCCATTACATAGCCATGCAAATCGCTTCCATCATGACTTAAATATACGACTCTCCCGTAAGTTTCTTCTTCTAAATCGATTGCCAACAAATCTCCGTTTCCCACTTCCTGAAATGCCAACTTATTATGAAAAACTCTATCATACGGGTTATCATAATCAGGATAACAAATATCTATCCACCCTCTTCTTCTTTCTTCAAAAAGGGGAATTAAATCTATTCCAAAATGAAGCTCACCGCAAAAAATTCCCGCCAGTTCACTTGGTAATGATAATAGTTCCTTTTCCTTATTATAAATACTCCAAAAAAACTCTATGTGGGATGAAATTTCTTTCAATGCCTGTCTGAATTCTATTGGAAGTTTGTAGCCCGGATCTCTTTCAAGTTTTAGAATATCTTCTTCTTTTGCGATTTCTTCACATACAATTTTTCTTGTAATTCCACCTGATTCATCTACTCTATTTTTGAAAGAATTTAATATGTCTAATATTTCATCTCTGTTGTACATAGTTTCCCCGTAATCTATATAACCCTTATCATATATCACTTCTATAAAGCTATTATTGTTGCTCCTATCATCTGAGGACTAATTAAGAATCCGGTTTCATATCGGGTATTATCATTTTATTCTTCAATATTTTTCGTCTGCCTTACAACGACACATTCCCATCCATCATAGGCACCGTTAAATTCTTCTGCCATGTCCATAAGATACCAAACAATATCATCGATATCTTCAAAATCATCTTCTCTCCCAATCACAAGTTTGTTGTCTCTATCTTCACTATCATCATTATTTCTCGACTCAAGCTTTTGAAACCCTTTCTCCTTTGCTTTCGTTAAAAATTCTTCCCTGCTTCCCTCGGTTTCAAAGTATAGCCAATGTTCAATAATTCTCGGCACCATGCTGTCGCCTTCATTTTTAATTGCTTCGATAAGCCTCATATTCATGATACTTTGATATTCATATCTGTTAGGATAGAGTGCGTTAAAATACATATCCCATTCTTTATCTTCAACTGCTGCGAATGTATATACATAATCAGGGAAATTTTCTGCCATCATCTCGGAAATTTCATCTGCATATCCCGACACATTCTTAGCATAAGCAAAGATATGTACACGTTCATCGCATTTCACAACACCGGCAAGAATATCTCCATGTTTTTCAATAATCTCTAACATGTCATCTTCTATTCGATATAAATATTCTTTTTCTTCCATTGTAGGAAATCCGGTCTTATTAGCATTTTTATATAATATTTGTAATTTTAGTCTTTTAGAATATTTCGAAGTTAACTCAAAGTCTGAAAGACCTAAATTCACCCTGATTACCGCCGGCAAATCATAAGCAAAAGCATTGCACAGATAAACGCCCCAATCTACATTAATTTCTATTTTTTCTTGAGCTGTAGCCTCTTCAGCAGACAGGCATACTCTTTGCTTTCTTCTTTCGACTTCTTCTTTACATTCTTTTATCACCCCCAAAGCATTCTCATCGGCAGAATCTATTTCCGCCCAACGCATAGCATAGGGAATGGCTTTTTCTTCATTGTTTAAATACTGATATCCATATGCCATACGCATATTCCATTCCGCTTTATCTTTACCCTTTTCTTTTACTGAATTAAGAATATCTATGGATTTCAATAACGCCTTACACCCGATAAACTCAGGGGTTCCCTCATTATCATCACCAATAACAGCGAAGTTTTGATATGTACGAGCAAGCTGATAACATACTTGATAATCTCTTTCTTCTTTAGGCATGCTTTCTAACAGGTTGATACACTCTGTATATCTGTCTTTGTCATTAAGTTCATCTATTTTTTCAAAAAAATCCTGACTGTTTTCTTTTTGATATTTCATAATTATCTCCCGATTAAAAATTTAAATCTTATAATTATCTTTTATCCAAAAATAAAAATACGACACCGCAAAGGACAAGTATCAAGCCGCATATTCCTATGAAAACTCTATATCCTTTCTCGCCCCATATTTCAAAAATAAAAGCATGCCTTATCCTATCTCCTGATGTTGCATCATAAACCCATTTCCAGTCTCTTAAAGCACCTATGAAAAATATTAAACCTGCCACTATCAACACATACTGATAATGTGCCTTTAAAAATTCAAATACTCCGTCCATATTCTTCCCCTGATCAGCTATTTCCTCCATCAATATTTTTCTTTTATAAATCAATAATATAAGATCATTGTATCATGACTTGATCGCAAAGAGTATCTGCAATAACCCTGATTTTCGGGATCGGTGCCGATTACGTTGCGGGTAAGACCTCAGATGAGGGAAAGCATTGACCGCCGGGAGATTCAAAAACAAAGTGATCCGGCTCTTCGCCTGCGAAGTGCGAACGCCGAAGAAGCATAAAAAAACGGCACAGCCGTTCATGACGACCGTGCCGAGTTTTCAGATGTCAGAAAAATCGTTAGTTAAATTTCTTTCAGACCTTCTCTTTTTCAGTCTTTTCCCAGTTTTCCTCCGTAGACGGGGAAGAAACCGAATTCGCCGTAATCTTTTATTTTTTCCATATGCTTCAATATTTCCATATCTTCGTCGGAAATGGTGAAATCAATGTCGGCATTTTCCTTCATATGCTGCGGATCTGCCGTTTTCGGGAGCACCACCGTATCCAGCTGCCAGTCATAGCGGATGCAGAGACGGGGAATGGAAACGCCGTATTTCTTTGCCATTTCTGCGATGGCTTTATGCTTCAGCGCTTCTCCGTGGGCTACGGGGGAATAGGCTTCCACCACGATTCCTTCTTTTTTGCAGAATTCTATGAGCGAAAGCGGCGTATTGGCGATATGGCAGAGGATCTGGTTCACCATAGGCTTTATTTTTGCCGTTTCCATGATATTTTCCAAGTCCTGTTCAAGGAAATTGGAAACGCCGATGGCTTTTAATTTTCCTGCCCCGTAAGCATCTTCCAGAGCGCGCCATACTTCCCTGTTTTCCTTTTCATAGCGGTATTCCGAGCGGTTCACTTCCCGCCACGGCTGAGGGGAATGAATGATCATCATGTCCAGATAGTCAAGGCCCATGATTTGTAATGTTTTTTCGATGGATGCCATGGCAGAATCATAGCTTTTGTGTTCTGCCGCCACTTTGGAGGTGACGAAAATATCTTTTCTGTCCAAACCGCAGTTGCGGACGCCTTCGCCGACGCCCCGTTCGTTTCCGTAAGCCTGCGCCGTATCGATATGACGGTAGCCGATCTTCGCCGCAGCGATCACCGCTTCCGCCGCTTTGTCGTCATCAATAAACCAAGTACCGAGTCCCAGTTTCGGAATATCCGCACCGTTGTGTAAATGAAGAACTTCATCAAATACCATAATTATCTTCCTTTCTTCGACAATTTTTTTACCATATATTTCCTATTTAAATATAAAGAGTCTTTCATTCCTGCTGTCTTCATCTTATATAAAAGAAATATCAAGGTCAAATACTCATTTCCTTGTCTGTTCCATGCTCTTTATGTATAGTTGATTTTCTGTTTTGATTTTTGAAACGTAAAAAACGCCCCGCTGAAAGATATATGTGATATAATTTTGCTAATTATATGTAAAATAATATACATAAAATAATAACGGGGTCAGGTCATGGTATTTTCTTCTTCGGTTTTCCTGCTTTTATTTTTGCCTTTGGTCGTACTTATTTATTACAATCCTTTCTGCAAGGGCAGAAAATTCAGGAACAATTTCCTTCTCGGGGCAAGCCTTTTCTTTTATGCTTGGGGCGAACCTTTTTTTGTGATCTTGATGATCCTTTCCATTGTTGTCGGCTGGTTTACCGGTAAAAAAATAGACGAAGCACCGCAAAATAAGAAGAAGCGCATATTGATCGTCGGCGCTTCTTTTCATATCGGCCTTTTATTCATCTTCAAGTATCTGACATTTACCGCCCGACAGCTTGGCCTTCTGTTGAACAAAGATTTTTCATGGCTCAATATTGCCCTGCCTATCGGTATTTCCTTCTTCACTTTTCAGCTGCTCTCCTATCTTTTCGACATCTATTACGGAAAGGCAAAAGCGCAGAAAAGTATTTTGAATGTCGGTCTCTACATCGCCTTATTCCCTCAGCTGATCGCAGGACCTATCGTCCGCTACGATACTATCGAGGATCAAATCATGAACCGCCGGGAATCGATGAATGATTTCTGCAGCGGTATGCAGCGATTCATATACGGTCTTGCCAAGAAGGTGCTGATTGCAAACTATGTGGCACAAGTGGCAGACAATATATTTGATTCCGGCACAACGCTCTCCGTTGCTACCGCATGGCTCGGTGCCGTTGCCTATACTTTGCAGATCTACTTTGATTTCTCCGGCTATTCCGACATGGCTATCGGTCTCGGGAGAATGTTCGGTTTTAAATTTCCCGAAAACTTCAATTATCCTTATATCAGCAAGAGCGCTGCCGAATTTTGGCACAGGTGGCATATTTCCCTCGGTTCATGGTTTAAAGACTATGTATATATACCGCTGGGAGGCAGTAAAGTCAGCACGGGCCGCTGGATATTCAATATGTTTGTGGTCTGGTCTTTGACAGGTCTGTGGCATGGTGCAAACTGGACATTCCTCTTCTGGGGGCTTTTCTATTTTGTCCTTCTTCTGGCTGAACGGTTTACGAGATTTCCGAAAAGAATCGGTTATTGGGCGTATGTATACTCTTTCTTTGTCATCATCATCGGAAGAACCATTTTCCGTTCCCCCGATATTCAAAGCTTTCTTCACTATCTCGGCATGATGTTCGGCGTCGGTTCCGCCGGAATTACAGACTATATGTTCAATTACTATATCTCCGGCAGCTACGTCGTCATGGCGGCAGGTATTCTCTTTTGCTTCCCGGTTATCAGAAAATTAAGAGAAATAAAAATGTTCAATGCCATGGAACCTGTACTTTCAGTGATGTTGTTTTTACTGACTCTCATCAATGTGATCAGTTCAAGCTATAATCCGTTTATTTACTTTAATTTCTAGGGGCGGTGAGATGATGAACAAACTGAAAAAATGGTGCATGCTGGGCTGCTTTTTGGCACTCTGTCTGATACTGACAAGCATGATTACCCGATATACAGCCGTCAAAGCGGCATCAAAACTTATGTCGGTCAATAACATTGTGGTTAAGTCCATTTTGCCGTATCTTCCTCTCCCCGAACAAAGAGAAGAGACTAAAAAAATAGACTGGTCTTCCTTATATCCCTTTGGCAATACTGATGAAACTCCTGCCGTACAAAGGGATAGTGATAGATCAAGTGCAACAAATAAAGCTGCAAAAATCATTTCCAAAATAAATTCAAAAAAAGGTTCTTTTGAAGAACGCGCATCGAAATGGATCCTCAAAAATATTGCCGGTTATCAAGAATTTGTAGAACTATATAATCGATATAACAATACAATAAATTGGAATATCATCTCCAAAAAAGAATATAACGGCGTGGTGGAATTGGAAAACGGCCAGCTGACAGTTTTCAAGAATAAAGATAATGTGTCGGAAAAGATAAAGAACCTCTCCGAACTGGCAAATTTCTCCGAAAAAAACGGGGCCGCCTTTTTCTACTTATCTGCCCCGAGTAAAATCAGCCGTCATGACAAGACATATGATTCCCTTGATTTTTCCAATGCAAATACCGATGAACTTCTTGAAGGGCTTCGGAAAAACGGGGTCGATTATATAGACTTTCGGGATAATATTGACGAAGAAGGACTGACGGCAGATAACGTTTTTTTCAGAACCGACCATCATTGGACACCCGAATCGGGGCTTTGGGCAACAAGAATCCTTGCAAAATATTTAAATGACAACGGCATGATACAAAGCGACCTATCTCTTCTGGACGCTGAAAAATGGGATCGGGACATCTATAAAAATTATTTTCTCGGCTCCCGAGGGAAAAAAACAACCTTGGCAAGAACGACTCCTGACGACATCACCATTTATCATCCCAAATTCGATACCCGGCTGCATCTGGAAATACCAAATAAAAATATAGCTGCCGACGGCAATTTTGATATCACCTATGATATGAAACGTTTGGAAAAAGTGGATTATTATAACGAAAATCCTTATGCCGCCTATTCTTGGAGCGACCGACCCTACACATATATCAGAAACGATGACGCGATCAATGACACCACCATTTTGCTCATTAAAAATTCTTTCGGTAACGTGGTATTGCCCTTCCTGTCCCTTCAAGCCAAGAATATATTCGCCATAGATCCAAGAGTGTTCACCGGAAGTATTCATGAATTTATCAAACAAAAAAAGCCGGATATCGTCATAGTGCTGTATTCTGCCAACTATTTCAACGGAATCATAGATTATACAGAGCACAATGATCCTTGGGACTTCCGATGAACAAAACACCTTCTGTCTTTTACAGGCAGGAGGTGTTTTTTCTCCGGTTGATCCCCTGCCCTTCTCTGTATTACACTGGAGAAAAGGTATCGGAAAGGAGTTTTCCATGAGAAAAATCGTATTTGTCTGCCACGGAAATATTTGCCGTTCTCCCATGGCGGAGTTCATCATGAAAGATTTGGTCCGCAAAGCAGGGCTTGAACAGGATATTTCTGTTTCTTCCCGGGCTGCCCGCCGAGATGAGATCGGGAATGATATGTATCCGCCGGTACAAAAACTTTTGAAAGAAAAAGGCATTCCCTTTTCAAAAAGAGAAGCCTCTTTGTTTACCGCCGATGATTATTCGGACAATGATTATATTTTTGTCATGGATCGGGAAAATTTCGATGATCTGATGAGGTATACGAAAAATGATCCGTTGAAAAAGATTTCCTTCTTTTCCGAGCTCTATGGAGAAAAACGGAACATTGCCGATCCTTGGTATACCCGGGATTTTGAAAAAACTTACAATGATCTGCTCCCCGGCTGTGAAATTCTTCTTTCTGAACTGAAAGGATCTTTATGATTTCTCTTTATCCTTCTTTTTATGACAAATTTCTCTGCAAAGCAGGGGACTGTCTTCATTCCTGCTGTATCCAGAACTGGGATATCGACATCGACGATGGGACGGCGGAAAAATATAAACAAACTGACGGCCCTTTGGGGGACGAGCTGCGAAATGCCATGATCTCGGGAAGTGACGGTTTCCGTTTCATCATGACCGAAGAGGGGTGCTGCCCTTTTTTCGATGACAACGGTCTTTGCCGCATTGTTTTGGAAAAAGGGGACGACTATCTTTGCGATATCTGTGCCATGCATCCCCGTTTTTTTGTTTACGTTTCCGATTTTGAACTGTCAGGAGTCGGGCTTTCCTGCGAAAAAAGCGTGGAACTTCTTCTTTCGGAAGAGGGGCCTCTTTCTTTCACGACGGAAAAGGGAAATGACTTTTTTGACCTTCCCGCCATTTTAGAAGCTCTTGATTTTTCTCCCACGGCGGAAGAAATCATATTCACTCCCCGGATCGATAAAAAATATTATGAAAACCTTCTTTCTTTTCTTAAGAAAACGGAAGCCATCGATGAAGCGTGGACAAGCCGCCTTGCTTCTCTTGTAAAAGATCTTCCTTTTGCGGAAGAAAAGGTAACCGCCTTTCCGAAAAATCCCTCCGCCCTCTCCCGGGTGTACCAATATATTCTCTATCGGGGGCTTGAGAAATCGGAGCATTACGGCATTCCCGCCGTCATGGAATATGCCCGTCAAAGTACGGATTTCATCCTTCTCGAAACTGCCCTGTACGGTGATTTTCCCGAAAATATCCGCCGCTGGTCGGAGCAGATCGAATACGACACGGAGAACACCGATCTCTGGCTCCGCCGTGTTTCTTCTTTATAAAATATTTCAATTAAAATTTCCTCATGCAAAAAAGCCTTTCTTCACCGATACAACCGAAGAGGAAGGCTTTTTTTATTTCCTGTTTATTTTATAAACTTCTTATTTTTAATAATTCCCGATCAGTATTTCATTGATTTCTCCCCGTCCGTTTCCGCGGCTGTTGACGGATCGTTTGGCTTTGACCGTGGTGATTTCATATTCTTTATAAAGGTCTCTTAAAAAAGGATGATCCGAGTCGGAGAGTAAAAATCTGATTCCTTTTTTATCTAATTTGTCGCACTCTTCTTTGAGCTCGATCTGCTGCTCTTTTCCGAAGCCGTTTTCCGTATATCCCGTGAAGGAAGACGACGGGGACAAGGGCATGTAGGGCGGATCGAAGTAGACGAAAGCGCCTTTTTTCAGGTTTTTCAGTGCTTCTTTATAGTCGCCGTTCCTGATCTCTACCTCATTTTCATTGAAATACTCCGACATCGCTTCTATGACGGTTCTGTTTACAATATTCGGATTTTTGTATTTCCCGTAGGGCGCATTAAATTGTCCCTTCCGATTGACCCGAAAGAGGCCGTTGTAGCAGGTTTTATTCAAATAAATAAGCCGTGCCGCTTTGGCGGTATCGCTCATTTCGTCATAGTCTGCGCTTCTGTCCATGGCTCTCACGGTATAGAAATATTCTTTCGAATGATGCCGTTCATGTTCTTCCAAGGCGGAAATCAATTCATGCGGCTTGTTTTTGATCACCCGGTACATATTGACAAGCTCTTTGTTGAAATCATTGATCACCGCTTTTTTCGGCTGCAGGGCAAATAAAACGGCACCGCCGCCGACGAAAGGTTCTGTATAGACGGTCACATCTTCGGGAATGAGGGGAAGGATGTCGCCGAGCAGTTGTCTTTTTCCGCCCGCCCATTTGACGACAGGGGAAAGGTTCCCGTTTTTTTCTTTTTCAGTTTTTATCGTCATTTCCCCCTTATCCGAACTCATCTGTACCATTAAAATCTTTTTTGATTATAGCACATTGTCATATACCGCATTGTCATATACCGCATTGGATTATACCCTTATTTCTTTTTCATGGTTTTTAAATTTTGGAGGATTGTCTTTTTGAGTGTTTTTTCTATGTCGCCTTTTTGTACGGGAAGGGGGATTTCTTTTTCCAAACCGTTATGGCTTGCCAGAAGAACAAGGTTGAAGGGGGCGACGGTAGCAAGCATGGCGCTGTACAAGCGGGGATCGTCTTCGCCGTATCCGGTATATTCGGAAAATATTTTTACCGCCAAGGAAATTTTCGGAAGGCCCGCTTCTTTTATGATTTTTCTCACCGTTTCCGACGGATTCATGAGTTCTCTGATCCAGACGGTCATTTCCCAGTCTTTTTTATGAAATACATTTTCTGTAAGGAAATTGACTATTTGTTCCATTTTTTCGTCCCCCGAGAGAGGCGATTCGTGAATTTCCTGCAGTTTTTCCATGGAAATCAGGCGGTTATGGACATATTTCAGAAGGGAAAAATACAAGTCTTCCCTGCTTCCGAAATGGTACTTCACCGCTGCCTGGTTCACCCCTGCTTTTTCGCATATTTCTTTGGACGTAACGGAATCAAATCCTTTTTCCGCAATGAGACGGCCTGCCCATTGAAGGATCGTTATTTTTGTTTTTTGCCCGTCTTGCCGTATATTTCTTTTCTCTTTCATTTTTTCTCCTCAAGATAATTTATGTTTGAACATCCACGCCGCAAGGGGCATCGTCACCGCCGCCACCAGTATCAGGGGGATATAGTCGGGAGCGACGGCGGAAAATCCCGCTCCTTCCAGATAAATCCTTCTCACGGCGGAAATGGCAAAGCGCATGGGGTTGATATAGGTGACGTATTGAAGGATCTCCGGCATATTTTTCACCGGTGTCGCCATGCCCGAGAGGAGCATCATCGGAAGGAGGAGGAAGAAATTATAGACCATGACTTGCTGCATATTTTTTGCCACCGCCGACAGCGACAGGCCGATCCCGACGACACTGAAGAGGAATAAAATCATCGTTATGATGATGACCGAAAGTGATCCTTGAAGAGCGACGCCGAACCAGAAAACGGAAATGCCGAGAATGATCATGGACTGAAAGAGTCCCGTCACGATGGGCGGCACCGCTTTTCCTATGAGTATTTCCATCGGAAGGAGGGGTGTCACCAAGAGCTGGTCGAAAGTGCCCTGTTCTCTTTCTCTTGCCACGGAAAGGCCGGCGAGCATCATCACCTGCGTAAGGCTCACCATGGGAAGAAGGGCGGCAAGAAATCCCCAACGGCTGATTTGGTTCGGATTGTACCATGTCCGTGTTTCTATTTTTATCAGTTCTTTTCCGCCTGCAAGTTCTCTGTTGAGATCG
>URAA01000025.1 GCA_900545785.1 uncultured Dialister sp.
AATAATTTATTAATAAAATATTGATAAATTATAATAATTACTATAAAATAATTTGAATTTTAGCTATAATAAAATGTAACTATTATGAAAAATAAGTTGTGTTTAAAAATAAACAGGGAGCAGAAATGAAAAAAATCGCATTTTATGGAAAGGGCGGGATAGGCAAGTCTACAACGGCTTCCAATATTTCTGCCGCGTTAAGTTTAATGGGAAAGAAAATATGTCAAATCGGATGTGATCCTAAAAATGATTCGACCCGATTACTTTTAGGCCATATTTGCAAAGAAACGGTGCTGGACAAGGTCAGAATCAAGGATATAGATGATATTAAGGCGGAAGATGTGGTTCATAGGGGATTCAATGATACGGTCTGTGTGGAAGCCGGAGGACCGGAACCGGGAGTCGGCTGCGCGGGTCGCGGAATTATCGTAGCTCTTCAATTGCTTGATAAATTACATGCTATTCCCGATGTGGATCTGACTCTTTATGATGTTTTGGGAGATGTCGTATGCGGCGGATTTGCCATGCCGATCAGAGAAGGATATGCAACGGATATTTATATCGTGTCTTCCGGGGAATTGATGTCCCTTTATGCAGCAAATAATATAGCTAAAGGAATCAGACGTTTCGCCGTTCGAGGAAATGTGAGATTGGCGGGAATTATAGGGAACAGCAGAAATACCCCGGGTGAAAAGGAGCTGCTTACGGAATTTGCAAAGCTCATCAATACACGGCTGATTGCTTTTGTACCGCGGGATAAAATTGTAAACATCGCAGAAAACAACAAACAAACCGTATTACAATACGCTCCCGATTCGGAGCAGGCAAAGGTGTATAGAAATTTGGCGGACACGATTTGGAACAACGAAGAAATGTCCGTCCCGACGCCCATAACTTTTGAGAAACTGGAAGAATTGGTAGATACTTATGGAACTGAAAACTAAGTGGTTGTTATCAAGAAGCAAGTCTTGCAGCTGTACCATGTCCGGAGTATGGCGAGCCGTTGCATTTTCAAAGGGCTGTGCCGTTATTTTTCATAGTCCTCTCGGGTGTGTTCATGTTGCTTCCGATATGGATATGGGGTCGCAATACAGAATCATGTCAGAAGGAAGCAGGGAGGATATGGATGCAGTGCCTCTTATTTCTTCCAATATTCGAGAAAAGGATACTATTTTCGGGGGCGTTAACCGTCTGCATCAATGTATTTCCTATGTGATGGAAACGTATCGGCCGGAATGTCTTTTTATTGCTTCTTCCTGTGTGGCAGGTGTTATCGGTGATGATGTGGAGCAGGAAGCGGAAGATGCGGAAATGGAATACGGAATTCCCGTGGTATCTGTTGCATATGCAGGGTTTTTAGGCGGAGGGTATTCAGACGGATATTATAAAACGGCAAATAAAATCGTAGATCAATTTTTTACCGAACAAAAGCATATAAAGGGCAGAGTTCTTCTTCTGGGAGATCAGCTGGGGCCTTGGGCACAGTATGCATTGGAAGTAAAGCGCCTTTTGTCTTTATTCGGACTAACTGCAGAGTACCAATTTCCCGGATATGTTCCCTTCAATAAATGGAAAAACATAACCGATGCAGAATGGATTGTCATGCTGGGAACAGGGGGAAAATCGGGAGAATTACATGATTTGGCAGAGAAAATCGGAGTCAGATATAAAATTCCCGTGCTGACAAAGAAGTATCCGATAGGGTGGGAAAATACAAAGGCATGGATACGGGAGATCGGGATGCGGCTGGGAGAAAATGATAAGACCGACGGCATTATTCAAGAGGAAGAACATAGATTGGATGAATATGTAAAAACAATCGAACATATTACAAAGAATAAAAAAGCGGTCATCGGTATAGGGAGAGGTTCTAAATGGTATGATCCGGCGGATACCATACATTCCATTAAAAGATTAGGGATGAATTTAGAAGGAATCATTTTTTATAAAAATCTTTCTGATGAAGAGAAAAATATTTATTCAAAAAAAATCAAATCATATACAGACAGCCCCATATATGATGAAAGCAGCGGACTCACAATAATGGAACAGGCGGACATTCTTTTGACGACCAATGAACTTTTAAGTATAAGAACTAAACAATTTTTTATTCCGATGATGCCTATGGCGGGAACAAATGGAGAAATTTCCATACTGCGGACTTTATACCGTATCCTGTGCCGATATGGAAATAAGGGAGGTATAACTTATGCAACAGTCTGAGTGGGGCGCCGCTTGCCATCATACCGGTACATGTGCTTTGACAGGATCATCTGCTTTTTTCGCTTCCATACCGGGGAGCTGTGTGCTGATAAACGGCCCTTTATGGTGTTATTTTTATGCCATGAAACATGTAGATGACATGATTCCCTATGCGGCCGGTCGATTTTATTGTACTCAGCCTTCCCAAAATTCTTTGGTGTACGGGACGGAAGCAGAATTAATGGAAGCATTTGATGCTATAAGAAACAGGACCGATATAGAAAGAGTATTTCTGGAAAATAATTGCAGCACCAGCCTTGTAGGAGATGATTTGGCAGGGATTGCCGCCAAGGCAAATTTATCTTGGCCTGTTTATACGATGGATAGCGGCGGACTGAACGGAAGTTTTGAAGGCGGCTATGAAAAGGCTTTTTTAGTTGTTATTGATCAAATGGAAAAACAAGGAAAAACAGATAATTCCGTTAATGTACTGGGGCTGTCGGAAGTTTATTTGAAGGGAAAAGAAGATGCCCTTGAAATAAAACGTCTTTTGAAAAAATCGGGGATCTCGGTTATATCCATGCCGGGGGCAGGAGAAAATTGGGAGACCTTGTTAAAGGCTCCTTCTGCTGCATTGAATATCATTGTTCGGGAAGAACTGGCGCTTAAAGCAGCGGAGAAGATGAAAGATAAATTTGGTATTCCTTATATATCCTTAGGAATGCCCTACGGGATAGACGGTACATTACAGTGGATCAAGAAAATTTTAGAAAAATTGGATATAGAAAATGACAATTGCCGTAAGGAAGCGGAGCAAAGAAAAGAAAAAATGTTTTATAAAGGAAATAATCTCCAATCTTTATGGGGGCCTTTGTGGTTCACTCATGTGTTAATTGCAGCACCACCCTCAGAAGCTGTCGGGATTGCCGAAGCGGTCCGCAGTGAATGGCTTGATACGGAAAATTTAATTATACATATGACGGCCAAATCTTCATATTTTACAGAAGCGGCAGATGCTGTCCGGTTGGTCGGCATTGATGACAGGGAAATAAAAAAAGACTATGAGAACTGGTCGGAAGGCCTCGTTATGGGAAGTTCCCATGAAAGCGCCAGACTCTTTCGACTGGATAAGAAGTTCATGAGCTGCAATATAGCAAGACCTTCCAGTGATGAAATTTTTGTAACAGATACACCCTTGTGCGGTCTGCGGGGAGCGGAATATCTGTATGAACGTCTTTGGAATTTAAAAGTCAGAGAAAAAATGAAGGACAAGAATCAGTGAAAAAATTATATTTTCTGTCATTGTTATTGCTCTTATTTTTTGCACCGGGATGCCGGTTCTATGGAAATGGAGATAAAAACAGTCAGGATCTCCGTACAGTTACGGATGATGAAAATCGCAGTGTGAAAATCAAATATCACCCGGAAAGAATTATATCGCTGACCTATGGAACAGATGAAATATTATTGGAACTGGTAGACATAGAAAGAGTGAAAGGGCTCTCGAAATTTGCGGGAAATGATGATTTGACTTTCACGACTAAAGAGCAGCGAGACAAAGCGGGAACGATAGAAGATCAAAATTTAGAGCAAATTATGAGTTTGAAGCCGGATTTGGTCATTGCGTCTTCGGCCGTTCCGAAAAATGTTGTAGAAACACTATCCCGCATGGGCGTTCCTGTTTATATTTCTATTGTGCCGACAACATGGACCGAAGTGGAAACCAAAGTGCTGGGCGTAGCTGATGCGGTGAATGAAAATAAAAAAGGAAGAATGCTGGTTCAGCATATGAGAAGCGAAAGGGAGCGGATAGAAAAGAAGCTTTCCGTCATAAAACCGGAAGAAGAGAAAGTGGTACTGAGTCTTTCTTTTCGGGGAATCATCGGAAAAAAGGGGACGCTATATAATGAAATATTGAGGATGGCCCATGTCAAAAACGGAGCGGATATAGCCGATCTGCCCCATGGTTCATCTGCTTATATATCAACAGAAATCATTCCTCAGATTAATCCTGACGTGTTTCTGACTCCCGTATGGAGGTGGAAAGAAAGTGATAATGAAGATGAATTTCTGAGAGAGTTGAAAACAAATCCGGCCTACAAAGATGTAAAAGCGGTAAAAAATAATAAATTTATCCGTCTGCCGGAAAGATATAAATATGTAGTTTCACAGCATGTGACAGAAGCTGTGGAAGAAACAGCAAAAGCAGTATACCCGGAGGTATGGGAAGAAAATCCCTGATATTTATATAACTTGTAAATAAATATAATTTCATCTGTCATTTTATAAAAATTTATACAGAGGAGAAAAAATGAAGGGAAAAATTATTTATCTGACAAATGTGGATCGCCGGTTTTCCATGATGAGAAAATCTTGTGAAGATTTAAAATTGTCAGGCGATATCCCGAAAGAATGTGAAACAATAAAGGTAGAAAACACGGCCTTGTGGAGCAAATTATGGGAAGATAAACTGCAAGGCAGTCAGTTGGTCATCATACGATTCATGGGTACGACGGTGCGCACTGCCTTTTGGAATAAATGCCTGCCTTTTTTAAAATATCATGACATACCGTTTTACATGGATGCGCAGGGATCGGCTGAAGAAGAAGTAAAAGAAGGAATAAAAGAAGAAGTTATTGATAAAATAAGAAAATATACTTTTTACAGCGGTATTGAAAATTATAAAAATTTTTGGATCTATCTGGCCTCTCTTTTCGATGTCACAAAAAAAATCGCTATGGAGCCGTCTCCTTATTGCTGGGCCGGTATTTTTCATCCTGATATCCCATCCAAATATACAACGGATTTAGCTTGGTACAGAGAAAAATATTGTAAGCCCGATCTGCCTACGGTCGGTTTGGTATTTTACAGAGATGAATGGATTTGGGGAGATTTACAGTATCAGACGGCACTGATCAAGGAAGCGGAAAAACAGAGTGTCAATATCATTCCCGTATTTACCAACGGACTTCCGACTCCGGAAGTAGGGATGCCTACATTGAGTGAAGTATTTCATTCATACTTTATGGAAAACGGGAAACCCGTCGTAGATGCAATCATCAATGTTATGAAATTTTCCCTTACAAGTTCGGGCTCTATTACAACGGAAGAATTGAAATCCATAGGAGTTCCCGTATTGGCGGGCTATTCTCTGATTATGGAAGGGGAAGATTGGGAAAAGTCCAAAGAAGGGATGAATGCCGTAGAGGTGTCCATCAGTGTTTCCATGCCTGAGTTTGACGGTATCATTCACGGTGTGCCGATTGCAGCCAAACACATGAAAGAAAATGGAGATGTCGAATATCTGCCGATTCCCGAAAGAATTTCAAGAATGATTTCCAAAGCTAAAAAGTGGGCTGTTTTAAGAAATAAATCAAATCAAGATAAAAAAATTGCTGTTATTTTTCATAATTATCCTCCCAAAAATTCAAGTATAGGCAGTGCACTCGGATTGGATACGATCGAAAGCATACGCTTGCTTCTGAAACGTATGGATGAAGAAGGGTATCAAATTGAATTTATTCCTGAAGATACCAAAGAATTTATTAAAGAGCTGACTGCTCATGCGACGAATGATATGAGCATGATGACAGAAGAACAAATGGAAAGCAGTCAGAATATATCCGGAAAAGAGTATAAAGAATTCTATAATGAATTTTCCGAAACGGTGAAGGAGCAGCTTACCAAAGACTGGGGAGATGCGCCGGGAAAGGTAATGCTTACAGATAGCGGAAATATCATGGTTCCGGGGACAATGAACGGGAATGTGTTTATCACTGTTCAGGCGCCCCGAGGATATGGTATGGATCCTGCAAAAATTTATCATGATCCTTATGTGGCTCCGACGCATCAGTATTTGGCGTTTTATGAATGGATACGTGATGTATGGAAGGCCGATGCAGTGATTCATGTGGGGACTCACGGCAATTTGGAATGGCTTCCCGGGAAAGGGACGGGACTGGACAGAGAAAGTTATCCCGATTTGGCACTGGGAGATTTGCCGGATATTTATCCATATCATATGACGATCACGGGAGAAGGCATTCAGGCAAAAAGAAGAGGAGCGGCATGTTTGGTGGATCATTTGCCGGCACCTTTGGCAGATGCGGGAAGCTATGACGAATTGGAAGAACTTGAAAAAACCATGGACGAATATGCTCATTTTTTGGTTACCGAGCCGGAAAATGCATCTACTTTGGAAAATATGGTGAGAGAGCTTGCGATCAAAGCAAATTTAGACGGCGAAATTCCCTATGATGAAACAAAGCCTTTCAATGAATATGTCAATCGTCTTCACGAATATCTGGAAGAATTAAAAAACAGTGAAGTTCATGTGGGACTTCATATTTTGGGGAAGGCTCCGGAGGGAGATTTATTGGTTGATGACATTCTGCAGATGCTTCGTCTTCCTAATGGAGAAATTCCTTCTATTTATGATCTGTGGACGGAAAAATACGGAACGTCCATGGATGAAATCACTAAACGGGCGGCTGATATTTACAAGCCTCTTCAACTCACATACAGCGAATTAATGACTAAAATTCGGGAAGAAACAAAAACGGCGGTACGGATTTTTAAAGATTTCGATTTTACCGAATCCGGATTGAATGAAGTCATGAACCTTTCTTATATAACGGAAGGGGAGGAAAAATGGCAGACTGAAGTAAAAACCGTCTTTACTTATATTCAAACAACAGTCATGCCCAATTTGCGAATGACTTCTGAAGAAATCGATCATATTATAGACGGTATCTCCGGAAAGTATGTGGAACCCGGGCAGTCAGGCTCTCCTCATGCGGGAGGTGTAAGTCTTCTGCCTTCAGGAAGGAATTTTTTCGGAGTGGATCCCCGTATTCTTCCTACTAAGGCGGCATGGAAGTTAGGGAAAATGCTGGGAGATCAGGTCATTGAGCAGTATATAGCCGATGAAGGTAAGTATCCGGAAAATGTGGGAATAGTTTTCTGGTCCGGTGCCAATATGAGAAGCCGCGGGCAATGTATTGCCGAATTTTTATATTTAATGGGAATTAAACCGGTTTGGGAAAAAGGAAATATGCATGTAAAACAACTGGAAGTCATCCCTCTTTCCGAATTGAAACGTCCCCGTATTGATGTTACGGGCCGAATCAGCGGATTATTCAGAGACACGATGCCGGCAGTGGTATCCCTTATGGATAAGGCAGTTATTCTTGCTGCAGGATTGGACGAACCGGAAGACTTCAATTATGTAAAAAAACATGTGGATGAAGACAGTAAACAAATGGAAGAAGAGGGCCTTTCCAAAGAAGAAGCATGGCGCAGTGCTGCTTACAGGATATTCGGAGATGCGCCGGGAACGTACGGGGCAGGGATAGGAGCCCTTTTAGATGCTAAAAATTGGCAGACCGTTGATGATTTGGCCCAAGTATATGTCAGATGGGGCGGTCATGCTTTCGGCGGGAAAACAAAAGGGGAATATATGCCGAAACTGTTTGAAAAAAGATTATCCGTTATGGACGTAACGATAAAAAATGAAGATAATCATGAAACAAATATGCTGAGCTCTGATGATTATAATGCTTATCACGGAGGAATGATCGCCGCTGTGCGGAGTATCCGCGGAAAAGCGCCTCATTCCTATGCGGGGGATACTTCTGACCGCAGCAAAGCTAAAACCAGAACGGTTCAAGAAGAAGCTAAACGTATATTCAGAACGGAATCCGTTAATCCTAAATATATCAACGGAATGATGAAGCATGGATATAAGGGAGCTTCCGATATGGCCAAAATGGTATCCGTAAGCTATCAGTGGGATGCCACCAGTGAAGTCATGGAAGATTGGATGTATGAAAAATATGCAGAAAAATATGTTTTTGATGAAAAAGTGCAGGAATGGATGAGAGAAGTGAATCCATGGGCATTGCAGCGAATTACAGAAACACTTTTGGAAGCAGAGACTCGAGGGTTGTGGAATGCAAAAGAAGGAACGTTGGAAAAACTTAAAGAAATGTATTTGTCTGTAGAAGGTGAACTGGAAAATGCGGGATCCGGAGAAGAATAATGAAAAATTACAGCCTATCCGCATGCTTGTGCTTACTTTGACCGGCCGATGCAATTTTCATTGCCAATATTGTTATGCCTCCGAACAAGATCAGACGGATATGGAGGACGAAGTCGCTTTGGCGGCTGTTGAAATGGCTGGAAAATCAGGGGAGCGGTTTTTACTCCAGTTTTCCGGCGGAGAACCGCTTCTGAGATTTCCACTGATAAGGAAAGTAGTAAATCTCGTTGAAAAAGAACATTTGAATGTGCAATTGCAAATACAAACAAACGGATCTCTTTTATCGGAAGATATAGGAAAATGGTTATTTGAGCATAAGGTGGGAATCGGAATTTCATGTGACGGCCGCCCGCATGTGATGGATAGGACCAGACAGACGAAGGGCGGAAATTCTTCATCCGAAGAAGTGACCAAGGGATTCAGAAATCTGTCAAAAAACGGAATCGGAACAGGCATTACTTGTGTCGTAACCGATGATATGGTGGAAGAATTGGACGGAATTGCAGATATGGCCTATTTCTATGGAAATGTTCATCAAATCGGTTTTGACATTCTTCGGGAACAAGGCCGCGGAATGAAGTTAAAAGCTCCCGATGCAAAGAAACTCGAAGAAGCACTGAAAAGAACGGCCGATAAATTGGACATGCTGGAAAAAATGACGGGAAAACATATTCATTTCACACAGGAAGATCGGGTAAAGAGATTAGCAAAAACAGGAAAGTATGAATTTCCTCAATGTTTTGCCATGAACGGGGAAGCTGCTTTTATAGATGTTCACGGAGATATTTATGCCTGTTCTTCTTTGATGAGAAGAGAAGAGTATAAATTGGGTACCGTAAGGACGGGACGGGATAAAAAGAAAGTGGATGAAGTAAGTTTATTTATAAAAAGGATGATGCAACCCTGCAGAGAATGCGAATATTTTTCATTATGCGGCGGAGGCTGTTTCTCTCGATGGCTTGATAAAAACGGCAAAGTTCAAATGTCGGAAGCCGAATGTGCACTTAAAAAATTTTTTATAAAACGTTATCTTAAGAGTCAGGAGAAAAAAGTGTTATGAAAAGACAAAACGTATTTCCTTTTACTGCGATTATCGGTCAAGAAGCTATGAAAAGAGCGCTTATATTAAATGTAATCAATCCCCGCCTGGGAGGAGTTCTCATACAGGGAGAAAAAGGGACCGCCAAATCGACGGCGGTCCGTGCTTTGGCAGAGCTGCTGCCGCCGAGAAAATGCATCAAAGGATCCCGTTTTCATGACGATCCCGATGATCCGAGCAATTGGTCTGACGAATCTCATGAAAAATATGATAAAGAAGAACCGCCGGTGGAAATGCTGCCGATGAAAGTCGTAGAACTGCCTGTAAGTGCTACGGAAGACCGTGTGGTAGGCACATTGGATATTGAAGCAGCCATTCGAGAAGGAAAACGTTCTTTTGAACCGGGGATTTTAGCAGATGCCAACAGGAATATCTTATATGTAGATGAAATTAATTTATTGGACGATCATGTAGTCGATGTTCTTTTGGATTCTGCTGCTATGGGTGTCAATACGGTTGAAAGAGAAGGGATTTCCTATTCGCATCCGGCCAGATTTTCTTTGGTAGGAACCATGAATCCGGAGGAAGGCGATATTCGTCCCCAATTATTGGATCGTTTCGCTCTCTCCGTAAAAGTTACAGGAGAACAAAATCCGGAAAAGCGTGCGGAAGTCATCAAAAGAAGACTGGCCTATGAGTCGGATCCGGAAGCATTTTTAAATACATGGAAAGAAGAGCAGGCGAAAGAAGTTAATAAAATAGAATCGGCTATGAAGCTTTTACCTCATGTGACCGTTTCGGATGATATTCTTTTATGTGCTGCTAAAATATCAATTGCACTGGGCGTAGACGGACATCGCTCGGATATTACGCTGATCAAGACGGCAGAAACGATCGCCGCACTGGAAGGACATACGAAAGTTACACGGGAAGATATAAGAGAAGCTTCCCGTCTGGCATTGCCTCATCGTATGAGACGTCGTCCTTTTGAAGAGCAGGATGTCGATTGGACAGAAGTGGATCAGGTTATTGATGATGAAACATAATAATTTTCCTTTTGCTGCTTTTTATGGGTCAGACAATGTAAAAACGGCGATTTTGATTGCTTTGATAAATCCTTTGGCGGGAGGCATATTGCTTTCGGGAGGAACGGGAACAGGGAAATCAACATTGCTTCGCAGTGCCGGAGAATTGATAGAAGTTCCTTGGATGGAAGTGCCGATAGGAGTGACGGAAGACCGGCTTTTCGGTTCTATGGATACAGAAACGGCCATACAAAGCGGGATAAAGAAATTGCAGCCCGGCTTATTAGACGAAGCCAATCAGGGAATTCTGTATATTGATGATGTTAATTTGCTGCGTGATGAATTGTTGCCTTCTATCCTGAATATGACGGAAACGGGGGTTTATAAACTGGAGAGGGACGGATTTTCAATAGAAAAAGAATTTTCTGCCACCGTCCTTGCTACAATGAATCCTGATGGAGGGACATTATCGGTAGCGAAACTGGATCGTTTCGGATTGTTTGCACAGATGGAAGAAATAATTGATCCGGATGAAAGAAAAGAGATCATAAACAGAGTTTTGGATTTTGAGAAAAACGGAAAAAAATTCAAGAAAAAATGGGAAACTGAAACCAAAAAATTGTCAGAACGGGTCAAAAATGCCCGAAGTATGGTTAAAGAGGTAAGCGTTTCTTCCGCCATGATACAGCTGGCGGCCGTGTATACATTGAAGGCTCATGTAGCGGGGCACAGAGCAGATATTTATCTTATGGAAGCGGCCCGTGCATTAGCAGCCTTAGATAACAGGAACTATGTGCTGCCGAAGGATTTAGAGAAGGCTGCAGAATTTGTACTTCCCCATCGAATGAGAAAGATGGAAGAACCTCAGCCGCCGGAGCAGCAATATGAAGACGATCGGGATAATCAAGAACCGGAAGATAAGGATCAAGAAGAAAATAATCGGGATCACGAGGAAGATGATCGAGATAATATGCCGCCAAGCCCTCCGCAAAACAGCAATGATGAATCAGGCGAAGAGAATGACGATCCGCAAGACGAGAATGGATCAAGTAATGAGATGCCGCCAGCAGACGGTGAGGGGGAAAGTAGGGAAAGGACAGATTTTTCAGATACGAGAATACAACTTCCGCCGATTTGGATTGAACCGAACGAAAACAAAAAAGTGAAAAAGGGAAGCGGAAAGCGAAATCTGACCGGAACATCTTTGATGCAGGGAAGATATGTAAGAGCAGAGATTCCCGGAGAAAAAACAAGAGACATCGCTTTCGATGCCACTCTCCGTGCGGCAGCACCTTATCAAAAGACAAGAAAATCCGAAAATTGTGCCGTTGTCATAAAAAAAGATGATATTCGCCGAAAAGTAAGAGAAAAACATATAGGAAATATATTCCTCTTTGTAGTGGATGCAAGCGGATCAATGGGAGCCCGGGAGAGAATGCGCAC
Source organism: uncultured Dialister sp. (assembly GCA_900545785.1). Lineage (GTDB taxonomy): Bacteria > Bacillota > Negativicutes > Veillonellales > Dialisteraceae > Dialister. The sequence goes on from URAA01000025.1 coordinate 11,750, forward strand.
AGTAAAAGGAGTCATTCTCAAAATTTTATTGGAAGCTTATCAAAAACGGGATAAAGTGGGAATGATAGCTTTTAGAAAAAATAAAGCCGAAGTCTTGCTGCCTGTTACAAGAAGTGTTGATTTTGCGCAAAAAAAATTAGAAAGTCTGCCCACCGGAGGGAAGACTCCTTTAGCAAAAGGATTGGAGAAAACGATCGATCTCTTGGATGTGATATACAGGCAGGATGTAACACAGGAGCCGGTTGTTATTTTAGTCACTGACGGAAGAGCTACCAACGGACTTGAGAAAAATTCAAATCCCGTGGAAGATGCACTGCAAAAAGCAAAAAAAATAAGACTTAGAAAACTGCCGGCCGCTGTGATTGATACAGAATCAGGATTTATAAAACTGGGACTGGCGAAGCAAATTGCCAAAGAAATGGGAGCCTCTTATTTCCATGTGGATAAAATGACGGAAGATAATTTGCTGCATATTTGGAGGAGCACGGTTTATAATAGTGATAAAGAATGATTTACTGCTGCAAGGGAGATATAGATGATAAAGAATTTGATGAAATATTATAAGCCGTATATAGGAATTCTTGTGGGAGTGGTCACCGGCACTTTGCTCGTAGCTTTGCTTGATTTGGTATTTCCTTTCGTGGTAAGGAATATTATTGATAAAGTTCTTCCTACGGGAAATGAAATCGAATTGTACAAGGGAGCGGCATTGCTGCTTGTGCTCTATTTAGTCAGTTTTGCCGTATCTTATTGGGTTCAATATTACGGCCATATCATGAGTGCATCCATTGAGCATGATATGAGAAATGATTTATTTGCGCATATTGAAAAACAGCCTTTTCGTTATTTTGATAATGAAAAGACAGGTCAATTATTATCCCGCATCACAAGCGATATTATTGAAGTCAGCGAACTTGCGTTTCGCGGTCCCAATGATGTGCTCCTCTGCGGAATTATCATGTCGGGAACAATCATTGCCATGTTAATTATGAATTGGCCTTTGGCATTGTTGATCGGAAGCTTGCTGATAGCCAAATCTTTGCATACGGTCAAGATCAACAGGCAAATGAAAAAAGCCTTTCGCAAAAACAGAGCCAAAACGGGCGAACTGAGTGCCCGGGCAGAAGAAAGCTTATCGGGGATACGGCTCTCCAAAGCATTTGCTATGGAGGATTTTGAATTAAAAAGATTTCGGAAAAAAAGTGAAGAGTTAAGAAATACACGTTTTCAGTCCTATAAACTGCTTGCTTATTTCTCCGGCAGTATCAATTTCTTTACAAATTTTATTAATGTGGTTGTTCTCCTTGCAGGCGGATATATGATTACCTGGGGGGCATTGACATTATCGGATTTTGTTGCATTTCTTTTGTATGTAAATATTTTTATGCGCCCTGTTTTCAGGCTGACCATATTAACGGAGGTATACCAGAGAGGAATGGCAGGGTTTGCCCGATTTGATGAAATCATGCATATACAGCCGTCTATCAGAGACCCGGAAAATCCGATTGGAATTACTCATGCCAAAGGTGAATTTAATTTTGAGAATATGAGCTTCGGTTACGAAAAAGATCGAATGATATTGCATCATTTAAATTTTAAGATATCTGCAGGAGAAACGGTTGCTTTTGTAGGTGAAACCGGGGCGGGTAAAAGTACGCTGGTTAATTTATTATTGAGGTTTTATGATCCGACAGAAGGCAGAGTTCGCCTTGACGGGCATGATATAAAAGAGTATCGCCAGCAGGATCTGCGCAGACAAATCGGAATTGTTCAGCAAGATGTTTTTCTCTTCGGTGATACCATCGGTGAAAATATCGGTTACGGAAAAATCGGAGCCACGGAAGAAGAAATAAAAAAAGCCGCCGAGATGGCAGCGGCAGATGAATTTATTTCTTTACTTCCTCACGGATTCAATACCAAGGTGGGCGAGCGCGGTGTCAAACTTTCCGGCGGGCAGAAGCAGAGAATTGCCATTGCGAGAGTGTTTTTAAAAAATCCGCCGATTGTTATTTTAGATGAAGCGACATCTTCCCTTGATACAGAAACGGAACGAAAGATCCAACTGACATTGGACGTTTTGGCAAAAGACAGAACAACCATTATTATTGCACACCGTTTATCCACGGTAAAAAATGCAGATCGTATTATCGTACTGGATCAAGGAAATATCATTGAAGAAGGAACTCATGATGAACTTTTAAATAGAAAAGGCAAATATTTCCAGTTATATGAAGCACAAAAAAAGAATCGCAAATACATAAAAGAAAAAGAGGATTAAAAATTATAGTTTACGGGAGTTGCATAATGTAAGAGATGATACGGCAGCAAAGTACAAGCTGCCGTTTTTCAGTGAATATATGAATTTTCGAAGAACTGTTTATAAAGAACCGGTTCGGCGCAGTCTGCAAACCGCAGATATCCTTTTTCGTTGGGATGGAGCCCGTCTGTATACCAGGAGTCCGTCGGAGGAAATGATTCTGAAAAATCTATATAAGGAATGTGGGAAGAAGAGCAAATTGATTTTAAAAATTTGCCATACTCTTTTAAATCCTTATTGTTTCTTTCAAAAT